>CALFUQ010000261.1 GCA_937929885.1 uncultured Saprospiraceae bacterium | reverse complement strand
GCTTTTGCTCTTGGACCATCCTGTGATACAATTCCAAATCCTGATGGCATCTATTACTTTATGGATAATTTGATATTGACGGATTTAGAATCGTTTGACTTACTTATTCAAGAAGTTTTACATCCTTGTAATGATAATTTTTCGCTAGCCGTTCCTGCAAATTCTGATTTCGAATACCAATGGTATTTCGAAGGTATAGCCTTACAAGGAGAAGTCTTTCCTGAGATGATGCAAAATTATGGAGAAGGTCTCTACCAAGTGAGAATCGTAAGTGGTACTTCTTGCAGAATATCATCACCTTATGATTACGTCATTCCATTATTCAACACCGCCGATACAGTTGCTATTTGTCAAGGAGATCCTTTCACTTTCGGCGAAATAGAACTCACTAAATCTGGTTCTTACATCCATACATTTAAAACCCAGAATAATTGCGATAGCATTGTGTCATTAGAATTTGAAGTAATAGGAGAACACTTTGATACGCTAGGGATTACAATCGCACCAGGGGCATCATTTGAATTAGGAGGAAATAGCTATAAAGAAGAAGGTGAGTATTCTCTTTCTCTTAAGTCATCGCTCGGATGTGATAGTTTGATCCTGTTAAACTTAATTCATTATAAAGTTTTTATTCCAAATGCATTTAGCCCTAACGATGATGGAGTCAATGATCTTTTTCTGCCATTTAATGCGGTAGATGAAGTTTCATCCTACAGCATGGAAATATTTGATCGATGGGGCAACCTAGTCTATCAAGGTGATACATGGAGTGGCTCTGACTTACCACCTAGCATATTTGTGTATGTGATAAAAGCTGATTTTATCAATGGTCAATCAAATACTTTTTATGGATCAGTAGCGCTTGTAAGGTAAACACAACAACATACCATTAAGTAATATGATTAATTACATTTCTCTATTCGCAATGAAAAAATTATTTATTTTAAATCATGTAATATTAGGCTCCTAATACTTTTGCAATGAAAATAAGAATACCACTTTTAGTTTTCGCTATATCAATATTGTTTTCATATCAAGCAAGTGCACAAGAAATCCCTATAGAGTACCTTGCCATGAACTTGCCAGCAAACATGCAAGTATATAGTAAACCTATTCTTGAAAATGAAATAACTGGAATCGACGTTACCCATATAACTATAACAGATGGAGTTATTAAAAAAGAATATCTAGACCAAGATCATAAATACATTTATCTCTTTATCAAGGGAGAAGGAAATGTAATTGGGAATAACCAAATCTACAACATTGTACCAGAAACAATTATCCTCCCCAATTCGGTTCAGAATATTTCTATTAGTGCTGCAAGAAACGACACCCTTCATTTTCTTAAAATTTCAAGTGAGTTAACAGAACAAGATATTTCAGATCTGAAAGAATTCCCGAGGGAGAATACAGACCAAATTTACTATGCAAAGTTCATCGATTGCGAAGCATATACAGAACCGATTAAAAGCCCAAATACCGTAAGCCGCACAGTCCTACCTAACCGTTACATCCCACGCATAGCAATGGGTACCGTAAATGCGCCAGGCCCAGATGCAGTCGGCGCCCATGAACATGGTATGCTTGAACAACTATTTTTAGGTTTAACAGACAACCAAGTTGTTGTTTACGCTGATGATGCTAAAATAGATTTCCCAGCTTATTCAATTCTCCACATTCCATTGGGATCAAGTCATTCTGTATCTGTAGAAGATGGGGATAAAATGTACTACATGTGGTTGGACTTTTTTAGAGATAAAAAAGGTGAAGCATGGCTAAATACTCATAAAAAAGTGGAAGAAAAATAAAAATTTAAACCGTTGAAAAACTAGACGCGCTAAGCTTCCTTCCATAGTCGCTGAGCAGTTGCTAGGTCTTTTTTCATAGCATCATAAACCACTTTCTGATCAACGCTAATCTCAAAGCGTCCTTTATCTGCTCCACCTAATGGATACTCTAGGTGAAGACTAACTGGAGGCTTTAGTCTCATACTTTTTAGTTGTTTAAAGTATGCATCAAAGTTAACCATCCCCTCGCCCATTGGGACATTCACAATTTTCCATTTGCCATCTACGATTCCCCATTTGAAATCCTTCAACACAATAGTTTTAATCTGATCCTTTAACAGCTTTACTCCATTCGGCCAAGACCTTCCACCTTCTGCTACTGCATGTCGGATATCATACTGTGTCCCGAAGAATTCGCCATCAACGGTTTCCAGTATCTTTTTTACCTCCCAGACCGAAGCTCCTACTTTTGTACCTGAGTGATTTTGGTAGCAGCCTATTATGTTATGCTTTTTATTAAGGTCTCCTAGCTGTCGAACTTTTTCTTTGTAATGATCTAGAGATTCTTCTAAGGATATATCCTCTTTATAAGAAAACCAATTGCTTCTATAAAATTTTACACCTTCGGCTGCAGCTGATTTAATTACATCTACATCTAAGGGATTAGCAACATCAGCGACTGCTGTAGTAATCATCTTACAGGTTGAACCAGATTGCTTTATATCCCGGATTGCAACAGATAAGTCAGTCTTTACATTCTCTGGCAAGACATGACCTTTAGGACGTACTGTTAAATCCAAACCAGCAAATCCAAGTTCAGCCGCCACTTGACCCGCCTGTTTTAAATCTAAGAACTGAAGATGCTTAGAAAATAAATGCACCTCCAATAATTGGTCAAATTGGTTTGGCTCAGATGCATTCATACAGGATTGTATAAGTGGTGTGGTTACGATTGTAACTCCAGTATTTTTTAGAAACTTTCTTCTGCTAATATTCATATACTTTTACATTTAGTATAAGTTTGAAATCATACATTTATTTGTAATAATAGAATTTAATCCACAAACCGTTTTGTTTATGAAATACATTATTAAAATTTGGATAGCTATCTTCTCTTTTGCGATACTATCTTCAATTCTTGTAACTAGCTGTTCTAACTCCAAGTCAGATGCACCCTCTCAAAGCAGCACAGATTCTGAAGCTAATAATCAAAAAGCTAACCAAACCAATTACCCAAGTGATGTAATGCCATCATTTTATGATCATTGGAAATTGATTTTAGGAGACGGAACAAATGCAGGAGTTCCTAATAATTTTGAAAATAAAGATTTCTTTTATACGACTTCAGATGGTGGCGATCAGTGGATAGTTTATAAAACACCTAATGCAGGCGATACTCATGGCACATCTAACAACACCAGGACCGAATTAGCCCAATTAAAAAAATGGTCTCCGATGACCCCAGCAAAATTGACAGCCACACTTAAAGTAATGAATGTAGCAAATACAGGAGATGCTCAGGTAGCTTCGACCTACTCAATGGTGGTTGGTCAAATTCATAGTGCAGACGGACATGAAAACGAACCACTCAAAATATTCTATAAGAAATTTCCTGGTCATACTAAAGG
>CALFUQ010000260.1 GCA_937929885.1 uncultured Saprospiraceae bacterium | reverse complement strand
TGGACGATGGGCTGCTACAGGTGATGGAGATATAGATATGGTAGAGATAACCAAATACTTAGTCAATACTGGTTATGAAGGATGGATCATAATGGAAGATGAATGTGATGAAGCGATTACTGATCCTGATGGTCTTACACTAAAAGATGGAAAATATATTGATGCACAACTAAGACCACTTTTACAAAATGCTTAGCAATAATTTAGTTTGGAGTGATGTATCTAAAAGTCTAACTTCAGTAATGGCTAAGCCAAAATTATTGGTAGCCAGTTTAAATTAATCTTGCTTCTGTACGATCACATTCTGGCTTTAATTACTCTGCAAACAATTGTTTTATCCCTTTGAGGTTATTTTTAAGCACCTCTTTAACATCTGATGTATCTACATGCCCTAAAATTCCGATGGGCCCTTCATATCCTTTATCAAAAAGTATTTTTATCATTTCTTGCTCATAGTCTCCTTCACCTACTGGTAAAATCTCTTTTCCATTTTTTACCATTCCATTTATATTGACAGCTCTTAACTTAGGCAACATCACATCAACCACCTCTCCAAAATTATCAATATGATTATGCCCGTGATGAAAATTATAAACGATTCCTACGTCCTCTATTTGTCCTGTCTCTAGTATCTTAATTTGATTAGCAGGCTCTCCAAACCAATCACCGTGGTTATATAAGGATAGCGAACATTTAATATCAACAGCTTTCTCATTTATTAACGAAACAATCTCTACTCCTTTTGCTACTGCTTCTTCATCACTTAATCCTTCAAAGAAATTGTTATTCATACCTAACCAGATTTGAGTTTCTAAATCAGACTCATCCATAGTTGCTAATAACTGTTCGTTAGCTGCACTAAGGTTTGGTAAGCTATCTCGCTCTGCATTTAACCACAACCAAACACCATTGATTTCAATTTCATTGACCTTGGCTAATTCCCACTCTATGGCCATCTCTTCAAGGTTCTCTTCTTCCCAATCATAAGCATAGCTCTCGACACCAATAAGCTTAAGCATAGCTAAGCGCTCATGAGGGCTTCGTTTTTCTGAGTCAAACCCTACTATGCACCAAGCATATACATCATCAGAATTGATCAACGGTTCTGAAGGAGAACAAGACAACAGCAAAGCAAAACAAAAAAGGAATAAAAATCTCATTTACATTACAAAAATAAAAAAGGACTACATGTTTGCCATGCAGCCCTTCCAATTAAATTAATCAATATTAAAATTTCACTTTTGATGTAACGCCCATCCAGTTTTAAGGAGGAGATCTCGTGTCGCAATTATCCCTTCTGTTTCACCTAAAGTCTGTCCTTCATATTCTATACCTATGAATCCGTCATAGTTATGATTCTTTACTATCTCTATCATCTTCATGTAATCAGTACCTGTATCGTTTCCATTTGCATCAAAGTCGTTTGCTTTTGCACTAACCGCTTTTGCATAAGGCATGAGTTCGTCTACTCCTTTGTATCTATCATATTCTGTGACACATGGACTACCCCATGGCTGACCGTTCTCTCGCTCGACACAGAAATTTCCAAAGTCAGGCAACGTACCACAATTATCCATTCCAATCTTAGCCATCACACCTGACAGCCACAAACCATCAGAGGACCATCCACCATGATTCTCTACTATTACATTTATGTTTTCTTTAGCTGCGTACTCAGACAAGCGACCTAAACCATCTACAGCCGCAGCGCCTACTTCCTCTCTAGTTCCTACTCCAAATGCATTTACCCTAATAGAATGACATCCTAAATACTTAGCAGCATTAACCCACTTATAGTGCTTTTCAACAGCTTCTGTTCTGTCTTTTTCTTTGAGTGATCCAAGGCCACCTTCTCCATCGACCATGATTAAGATCTGTGTCACTCCATTATCTGCTGCTCGTTGGTTAAGCTGATTTAGATAATTAGTATCCTCTGCTTTATCCTTAAAAAACTGGTTAACATATTCTATCCCATCTATATCAAGCGCTCTAGTCTTTTCCGCAAATTCTAAACTGGTGAATTCTTTTGCAAATATTGCTTTGTGGTAGGACCATTGCGCTAGGGAGATTTTAAACATAGAGTCTGGCAAAGGTCCATCAGGTATTGCGGCCATCACAGGTGCTACTTTCTCAGCCATTGTGGGCAAGGTCTTAGTACTGCAAGCAGTCATAAAAGCACCGCCAAATGCTCCGCCAGCGATTGCATATCCTGATTTCTTAATAAAATTTCTTCTTTTAAAATTCATGGTTCACGTTTTAAAATTAAATAGCATATGCTTTTCCTACATCCTCAAAATCTATGCATCCTTTATACTCTCCAGGGATTGGATCATATGCAAGTGCTCCTTTAGCACCAACCTCTGAGGTAAAATATCCAGCTACTACTAGTTCTCTTAACTGCTTAAAAATTGGATTGACTTTATTCTCATCAGCACCATCAGCTGCCACTGCTTTAATGACTTCATCTTTATCTTCATCAGAGATCTCTATAAAAGATTTGCCAAATTTATCTGTAGCCATTTTTGAAAATTGCGTCAGACCGCTTAATAAAGTAGTTCTTTTATCTCCTAGTATGTTTAGGTTAATAGCATTGTCGATGAAGCTGGCCACCCCTGCATCTTTTGCCCCTGGTGTATCTGTTTTAGGAATAATTCTTTCCGCAATCTCTGACACTAATTGTGCTTGGTCACTTGATAACACTTTAGGAACCCATCCAAGATCAATACTTTCCGTTTTGCAACCTGACATGACAGCAGAAATTGTACCTATTGACAAAGCGCCTCCAACTACAAGACTTGTCTGCTTTAATATTTCTCTTCTATTCATCTTACAGATTATTTTTGTTTAATTCACTCACAGCGTGATCGGCAGCCCTCGCTGTCAATGCCATATAAGTCAATGAAGGATTAACACAAGCTGACGAAGTCATACACGCACCATCTGTAACATATACGTTTTTGCAAGCATGAACTTGATTATTACCATTAAGTACTGATGTTTTAGGATCTCGGCCCATTCTAGCTGTACCCATCTCATGTATCCCAAGACCAGGATTACATCCTCGATCATAAGTCTCCACATTCTTTAATCCAGCCTTCTCTAACATTTCTGCTGCTTGTATCCTCATATCCTTTCTCATTTCATACTCATTTTCTTTCCACTCAACATCCATGGAAAGTGTTGGCAATCCGTGAATATCCTTGACCGACTCATTCAATGTGATCTTGTTTTCATGATAAGGCAAGCATTCACCAAATGCATTTATACCGAATCTCCAATTACCTGGTTGTGTTGCTATTTCTTTAAACTCTGCACCAAAGTCCATCTCTTTAATATGCTTAGACCATCGCTCTCTACTACCTCCACCTTGATAGCCAAATCCTCTCAGATAATCTTTCTTGCTTGCAGCATTGAGGTTTTGGAATCTTGGAATATATATACCATTAGGTCTTCTGCCTTTATAATATGAATCTGCAAACATATCAGTGGTTCCCTGAGCCCCTGTTCTAAAGTGATGATCCATAACATTACACCCTAACTCTCCACTATCATTACCAAACCCATCTGGGAATCGCTCAGACTTAGAATTTTGCATTATCCAAGTAGACCCAAATGCTGATGCACATAAGAATACTACTTTGGCAAAGTATTCGTGAGTTTCTCCAGACTCCATATCCTGGATTTGAACGCCTTTTGCTTTTTGTGTTGCATCATCGTATATGACATTGGTGACAATACTTCCTGGTCTCACAGTTAAGTTACCAGTAGCCATTGCGGGTGGCAGTGTAGAAGATTGTGTACTAAAATATCCTCCGTAAGGACATCCTCTGATACATCTATTTCTAAACATGCATTTGCCTCGACCCTTATGAGCTTGTGTGAGATTGGCAACTCTGCCAATAGTCATCATGCGATCATTATAATTCTTACTTATGCTATCGGCCACATGATTTTCAAGACAATTAAATTCCATTGGTGGCAAGAATTTGCCATCAGGCAGTTGTGATAGTCCTTCTTTCCTACCACTTATACCAGCATGTTCTTCTACATGATCATACCACTTAGCTATATCCTTATATCTAATTGGCCAGTCCACAGCAATTCCATCCTTAGCATTCGCCTCGAAATCCAGATCGCTCCATCGATAGGATTGTCTTCCCCATAAAAGTGATCTACCTCCTAAGTGATATCCTCTGTGCCAGTCAAAAGGCTTCGTTTCCGTATATGGATGTTCTCTGTCGATTGGCCACCAATGTTTAGTAGATGGCCTTATTGTGTAACCAGTCCTTCGTTGTTTTTCATAATCTCTTGCTAAGACTTCTTCTGTAAATCTGTCATTATTTGGAAATTCCCACACATCCATATTTGCCGTAGGATAATCCTCGATATGTTTTACATCTCTACCTCTCTCTAGCATGAGTGTCTTAAGACCTTTCTCGGTAAGCTCTTTCGCAGCCCATCCTCCAGCAATACCAGAACCTACAACTATCGCGTCGTAAGTAACTTCATCACTTCCTTGTGAATTGAAATACATAAATACTTTTTAGAATATTTTTTATAATACATTTTAGACATCGCAAATATGAATCCCTTCTTGAAGTGACTCTAACGGATTAGCCCTTGTAGGAATAAACTCCTGTGCAAGATAGCCTGTAAACCCAGTGTCCAATATTGCTTTTATAATAGCTGGATAGTAAAGCTCTTGCGTATCATTTATTTCATTTCTTCCTGGTACACCACCAGTATGATAATGACCTATGTACTCATGATACTTTTTAATAGTAGCTATTACATCTCCTTCCATGACTTGCATATGATATATGTCGTAGAGCAACTTAAAGTTAGGTGAGTTCACTTTTTTGACGAGCTCTATACCCCACTCCGTGTGGTCACCCATATAGTCTTTGTGATTTACTTTACTATTAAGTAATTCCATTACGATGTTGATACCGTTTTGTTCTGCTAGCTTGACTATCGGTTCTAATCCTCTTGCGCAATTGTCCATACCGACCATATCATCCATTCCATTCCTGTTACCAGAAAAGCAAATGACTTGAGGAATACCTAATCCTGCAGCCGTTGGGATAATGTGTGTATTGTCTTTTAATAACTGTGCATGATTATCTGGATTATTAAATCCATTTACTATTCCTAACGGGCTACCATTCGCTATGGCACATTGTAAGCCATGATTCTTTATTAGTGGAGTCCACTCTGGTTCACTAAGGATTTCTATAGACTTGATACCCATCTCTTGGCATGCTTCTGCCAACGCCTCAAGTGGTGTCTTAGAGTAACACCACTTACATACAGAGTGATTTATGTTACCCTTAAGTTTTTCTTTTTTCGAAGAGAAAGTTTTGTCCATCGTTTTTTCTTCTATGACTGGCTGGGTTACTACTTGCTTTGTAGAGCAAGATGCTGCAGAAATAGTACCTACCCCCATAGCAATAGAACTTAATGCTTTACGTCTCTTCATAACCTTTTGTTTTAGTAATAAAAGATAGCAATATTCTTATTTGTAGTGTGTAATTATTGGGCATTAAAATATCCATTAAACTTATTTCGGAAGGATTAAGTAAACCGTGATATTTTATTTTGAATAAGTACTTTTTACCAAACTAAAATTCGAATAGGTAAATGGTGAGATTTTAGTTTGAATTTGAACGTTACAATTTCCAAGGTAAATCTTGCAGATAGCAAAAGTTGGTTAATATAAATTAAGTACAGATTTAAAGCTCTATTTAACAATTTGTATAGCTATTGTAGATGGATTTTTTAATGCACTTAGGTAAAGTTAAGTGTCTACTATCTAAACAAAGGATATAGACTTAATGGATAACTTATCTCAGTTTCGTTCAATATCCCACAGTTTCACGACAAACTAATGGAGGACAAATTCAAACATATAGTATTAATTGATGATGACTATGCTACAAATTTCTTTCATGAAATTGTAGTGACTGATTCAGGAATGGTAAAGGATCAAAAATATTTTTCTTCCACAGTAGTTGCATTGGAACACTTTAGGAATTTACAGGACAATCCTGATGGAATAATTCCAGAAGTTATTTTCCTTGATATAAACTTACCACAGATGACAGGGTGGGAATTTTTGGAAAAATTCAAAGACTTAAGGTTAGACCCTATGCCAACCGTAGTCATGTTATCTACATCTATGAATCCTCTTGATAAAATCAGAGCTCAAGAAAACCCAGTTGTCCTTGAGCTAATAGATAAGCCGCTAACCTCAGATTACATAATAAAGCTTAAAGGCAAACTCTCACTAGTTTCACAATAATCTCAATTAGAATTTAAAGGGTATTCACTTTACTCTTTTTCACTTTATACTCCGCCAAAAAGCCATTTAGCGCAGTTTAGAAGTGTGGTGAAAAGCTAAGATTATCAGTAGTTATAGCACATAATCTTACAATTTCTCCTGTTTTATGATAATAAATATTCAAAATAAAGTGTCTTTCAAATTAGTCAGCATTATTTCTAGGGGCAAGACACTAATTAGGGTTCTTATATCTGTAACCCAATAGATACATTTTAAAAATGCTTCCAAGCCCCAATATAAATTCTAGAGCTATATTGCTGTTAATGATGCTTTGTGTATTGTTCCAAGAAACGAATGCACAAAACAACGTTAATAGTTTGAATGCAGCGTGCGGGGAGCTTACTCATACCTCTGTAAGTTTTACTTGGGATAAACCTGCAGGTGTAGACTCATTCCACGTCTACGATTTAAATAATAATGATTTACTTTCAAAACAAACAGCAACTGAGATAGAGTTCACTGGCATAAATCCAGGTGTACAACACGAACTCAATATTGTACCAATTTGCATAGGTGGATGCCCACAAATGCTATCTGATACTATCTCTTGTACTTCCATTCCTTGTCCTAATATATCTATCAGGTTATCGATTAAAGAAATCGATAATAATGCTATGACAATAGTTGGCAATAGAATCGACTATTGCTTACATAATGGTTCAGGTGTTATAGATTTTGATTCTACTATTTACGGAATCCCTACTCAACCAGGCAGATGGGAAACTACGGGAACAGGAGTAATTGATCAAAATGGAAAATTTGATGTAGTTGCATCAGGACAAGGCTCATTTCAAGTTAGATACGTCATTACTGAAAATGACAATTGCGAATTCAGAGATTTATACACTATCGTAGTTGAAAATCTTCCTGCTCTCGATTTTACTTTCGATGAGCTAATTTGCCCAAACTCACCTGGCATATTTAGTATTCCTTCTTATAATGATCCAAGGATTGTTGGGAGATGGATTATTGAAGGAGGTGGTGTTCTAGAAGAAACAGCTACAGATACTTTTTCAATTACTTGGGATCAACCTGGAGAGTATACTGTAGGAATGCATATAGACAAAGGCATTAATAACTGCCTAAGCGATACTATTTGGCATGAAGTAGTGGTAAGTGACAAACTTTCAAGTACGATTAGCTGTACTCCTTATAATGATAAAATCATTTTTGAATGGACAGAGAATAGTTGCTATGAGAGCTATAAAATTTTAATAGATGGTGTAGAGGTTGCAGAGCAACTTGACCCAATCTATACTGTATCTGATCTAGAAGAAGGACAAGAGGTAAATATTGAAGTTATACCTTCTGGATCTACCTGTACCTGTGATATTGTATCGGCTATTGAAAATTGTACTACTACAGTCTGTGACCCTTTTACAGTCGACGTTGTCAATGAGACTTTCTTGTGCGACTTTCAAGACACTCAATTACAACTGAGCACTACTCCAACGTCAAGTGCACCGCAAGATACATACGATCAAGTATGGACTGGACCTAACGTTAGTGAATCTGGAATCATAGATATGCTTAGTCTTCCTAATGGTGAAAGTACTTTCAAACTAACAACAACCATTGGACAATGTAATCATGATACAATAATAAATATTATAAAGACTTCTGCACCGCAGTTTGAAATAGAATATGGTGGACCAGCTTGTGGTGGTGAAAAAGGATTTCTAGATATTTTCCCAGTGGATTATCAAGAAGAATACGAAATATATATTGATGATGCTTTGGTAGATTTAGAAAACAGATATAGTGTTGACCTATCAAATCATGAAGTGTATATCACTGATAGTTATGGGTGTTTTTCAGATGTCAGACAATTTGATCTAACTGAATTTCAACAAGTTACAGCTAGCTTTGATCAAAGAGATGATATTATAATTGAAGAAGAACAAGAGGTAGACTACAATGTCATTTTATCAAATGACAATACCCAAATTGATTCAATCAGGTGGTACTTTGGAGACGAGATGATATGTACTGGAGGGGCATGTGATATGCACTATAGTATAGCTCCTGAAGACTCAGGTTCTATATGCGCGGAGATTTTCTTTGATGCTTCTTGTACTCAGATGATCTGCGCATCCATAAGAGTCAATAAAAGATACGATTACTATATACCTAATATAATTTCATTGGACACTCAAACTCCGGAGAATAGTTCTTTTACTATTTTTTCTGAAGATGAGAGCATGCTAGTTAATAGCTTTTCTATCCATGACCAATGGGGAAATAAAGTATATGAAAAAGATTCAGTAGAAAAATCTAAAAACATTACATGGTCTGGCGATATGAATGGCCAGAAAGTTTCTAGCGGAATATATGCTTACGCTGGAGAATTAGAATTTTCTAATGGACGGATTTTAAAAGTTAATGGTGATATAACTGTATTGGGAGGTTCAACCAATTGAAAATAGCTTTTCAATACAGCATCATTTAAGAAAAATTTACACACCAATTAAAACGAAGTATGCCTTGTCCTGTGCTATATGCACCTAGGGCTTGTATTCACATTAATCAAAATAAAATGCAAAAAATATTACAACATTTTAAACCCAAAAAAACAATGAAAACATTGAAAATTACTTTGAGTATCCTGTTCGTTGTACTCATAGGAATTACAGCAGAGGCGCAGATCAAAGTTGGTGATAACCCTTTGACAATTGATGATGGGTCTATATTAGAACTAGAATCAACTAACAAGGCTTTTGTACTTCCTAGAATGACCACAGGACAGAGAGATCTAATATCCACTCCCCTAAAGAGTGCTATGATCTTTAACACATCTGAGAATTGTATCCAGATGAACATAGGTACACCAGCACAACCTATATGGGAATGCTTAACCTATGGTGGCATCGACAAAGATGAACAAAAAATTACAAATTTCAGCTTTGATGAAGCAACAGGGAAAATCACTCTGGAGCTAGAAAACGGTGGTGGCGTACATGAAATTACTGTAACAGACAACCAGCAACTTACCATTAATGGCAACGACCTGATACTTGAGAATGGTGGTGTAGTAAACCTAGAACCATATTTAGACAATACTGATAAGCAGTTAATTACTGCATTCTCATTTGATGAGACTACAAAGAAATTATCAATCACTTTAGAACGTGGAAATACACAAGAAGTAGATTTAAGTTTCTTGGACAATGATGGAGCTGATGAGCAGCAAATTCTTGATTTCACAATCACAAATAACCTACTAACATTAGAACTCGAAAGAGGTGGAGCTCCAGTTAATGTAGACCTAACCCCTTACGTAGATCAGCAGATAGAAGATTTTACCATCACTAACAATGTTTTAACATTGACATTAGAAGATGGCGGAACTCAGATGGTAGATCTAAGTCAATACTTGGATAATACAGATAATCAAGCTATAACTGCTACACTTAGTGATAAGACTTT
>CALFUQ010000259.1 GCA_937929885.1 uncultured Saprospiraceae bacterium | reverse complement strand
ACTGATATTATTGAGTATACTATTGATGGTCCACTTTTAAGAGCAGATACGATTTGTGTGCCTATATTCTTGACCATAGATATGACTATGGGAGGAGATACAGATCATACTAATGTAAGTGAGATTAGCAGCGCCAAAGATGATGAAGGGGAGCCAACTGTCGATGCAGATAGTACTGCTGATGATGATCCAGATAATGATGGTGATTCAGATAATGACAGTTACCATGACGAAGAAGATGATCATGATCCTGCAGACTTGATGGTTGTAGATGTAGCACTTGTTAAAACCACTGCTGCTACAGGTCCATTTGGATATGGTGATCAAATAACGTTTGATATAGAAGTATTTAATCAAGGTAACATCGACTTATTTAATGTTGTAGTAAACGACTTTATACCGTGTGGATACGAATGGGTGGCTGCAAACAGTCCAACATGGAGTTATGATGTAGCCACAGGAATCGCTACTACGACAATCTTAGGTCCAGTACCTGCGGGCGAAAGTATAAGTGTATCTAAAACACTAACCATACAAAGATGTGATGAGGTAGATGCATGGACTAATACTGCAGAAGTGGAAAGCATGCAAGACGAGGATGGAGAAGATATCACAGAAGAAGATGTGGATAGTGATGCCGATAAGGATCCTGATAATGATGATACGACTGATGATGTATATGATAACACTGATGGCGATGAAGATGATAATGATCTTGAGACTATTGACATATTTGATTTGGCATTACGCAAAACAGTAGTAAGTGAAGGGCCATTCAGTTTTGGTGATGCAATCGAGTATAGCATCTGTGTCTTTAATCAAGGTAATGTAGATGCTAGTAATATTGTTCTAGCTGATCACTTACCTGTAGGATTTAGTTTTGATCAAGCGCTTAATGCTGGTTGGGATGCAACTAATGCACCTACTTATAGCTATACTATTACAAGTACGCTTGCTCAGCAAGATTCGATTTGTATCCCATTCTTTGCAACATTAGAAGCAATTGATGGGGGAGCTGATAGCTATACAAACATTAGTGAAATACAAGCAGCTACAGATAGTGATAGTAATCCTGTGGATGATGTGGATAGCAATCCTGATAGTGATCCAGGTAATGATGGTGATCCTAATAACGATTCAATAAATGATCCTAATGATGAAGACGATCATGACCCTGCGGTGGTCGAAGTATTTGATCTTGCACTAGTCAAAAAGATCAATAATCAGAATCCTTCTGTAGGCTTTATTGAAGGTGATCTGATTATGTATGATATGATTGTATTTAATCAAGGAAATGTAGATGCTTATAATATCCAAGTTTGTGATTACATACCAGCAGGTTATAATTATGATGCTACGCTTAATCCAATTTGGAGTGGAAGTGCTCCTGCGCCAACTACAGTCTGTACGATTATAGAAGGACCTATAGCAGCAGGGGACTCAGCGACTGTGATGATTCAAATGGGAATCATGAATCTAGGTTCTGTTGGAACTTTAGATGATTACATAAATACAGCAGAGATAGGAGGAGCAGAAGACGAAAATGGAGAGCCTCAAGAAGATATTGATAGTATGCCTGATGGTGATCCAGAAAACGATGGTGATGCTACCGATGATGAGAAAGATAATGATAATGGCGATGAAGACGATAGTGATCCAGCATTACCACTCTTCATGGATTTAGCTATGAAGAAAACCCTAGCGCAGGATTACGGACCAGTATCAGTAGGTGATGTGATTACTTACAACTTTACAGTCTATAACCAAGGGACTATTGATGCATACAACATTGAGATTACAGATCACGCTCCTCCAGGTTTAACTTTGGATGTGGCTAATGGTAATGATTGGGATGCTACAAATGCTCCAGCATATACCAATGTAATAGCAGGACCAATTTTAGTAGGGGATAGTGTAGTACTTCAGATAGATATGATTGTAGGTGCTTTTGTCAAGACAGGTGATTACAAAAATGTAGCAGAGATAAGCAACTATGAAGATGAGAATGGGGATATGCCTGATGATTACGATAGCGATGCTGATGATGATCCAAATAATGATGGTGATATGGAGAACGATGCAACAGAAGGAGAGAATGGAGATGAAGATGACAGTGATTATGAAGACCTAACTACTTTTGATCTTGCGTTGATTAAAGAGGTTAATACACCTGGTCCATATCAAACTAGAGATATAATTGAGTTTGTTATCAGTATTGTAAACCAAGGAAACATGCCAGCTACTGACATACAGGTTGCTGATCATGTACCTGTAGGTTTCAGCTTTGATCCGTTAATAAATCCTAATTGGGATACGCTAAGTGCTCCAACATACTTTACAACTATCAATGGTCCATTAATGCCATTTGATACCATGCGAGTATCTATCTTCTTAGAGATCGAATACTTGGAAGATGCTACAGATTTAGATTATGTAAACATTGCTGAAATAAGTGAAGCAAAAGATATTGATGGTAATCCTGTGGATGATTCGGATAGCGAACCAGATGCAGATCCAGATAATGATGGAGTACCAGTCGATAATAGTTTTGAAGATAAAGATGATGAGGATGATCATGATCCAGCAGGCATTCCATCCACTGGATTATTGCCGCCATGTATTCCTAGCTGTGATGTTGCATGTGTAGGACAACTTAACTTGTCTTTAGGTGAAGCTTGTCAAACGCAAGTATCTCCATCTATGCTATTAGCTGGGTTGGATGATTTTTGTGACGATCCTGGTTATGCTGAATATTTTAATATAGAGTTAAAAGATGATGCTGGTAATTTGATTCCTGATGGATTGATAACTGCTGATCTAGTAGGGCAGTTAATAACTTACTCTATTACTGTGATCGATAATGAAGATGTCGATGAAGATGGTGATGGCACATGTACTAACACATGCTGGGGTAATATCTTGGTGGAATCTAAGTATGCACCTGAGCTAAACTGCGGTGAAGATATAGATACGATTAGTTGTATAGAACTTGCAGTTTTTGCGGGACCAGCTATATTACAAGATGGCACAACAGGATGTTTTGATGCAGATATTAATATAGAGATTCTAAATGAACAACTCTTAAGTGTAGATCCTTGCGCAGGTGATTTAGTGGGCAAGGTTATAAGGCAGTATCAGGCTGTCGATGTATCGGGTGGTAGAAGTAATATCTGCACACAAGAGTTACACATCACAAAACTAGATGCAACATTGATTAAGAAGCCTTCAACGGCATCAATCAGTTTGTCATGCACTGATGAATTTGGTGTAATAGAAGAAGATGATATTAGAATTGGAGTGGTGCCATTTTACTGTCCACCGCCAGTAAATGGTGTTGCAGTTGCACCCATACCATTGTATCCTGTTGCTGATAACTTCTGTAATATCTTAATAGAGTTTACAGATGAGGTAATCCTCGATCAAGATTGTGAACAGCAAATACTTAGGACATGGGAAATTAGGCAGTGGCATTGTGAAGATGAAGATGTATTTATAGTTCCTCAGATTGTTTCTTTAGTGGACGAAAATGCACCAGTCTTAGTTTGTCCAGATACGGCGATTGAAGTAAGTACAAGTGGATCAGCGTGTTCTGCAAAAGTTATACTGCCAGAGATATCAGCAACTGATAGTTGCCAGATGGAGGTAACGCAGATAGATATGAGCTTCCCTGGAGGATTCTTTGAAAATCAGAACGGAGGAGAAGTGTCAGGAATCCCAGTTGGTCTTAATGATGTGACATACATAGCTTACGATGCATGTGGTAATTCGAGTAGTTGTCAAGTAAGTGTGAATGTAATTGATGATAGCACACCAGTAATTATATGTGAACAATACGTACAAGTGAGTTTAACTAACTCTGGGGAAGCTCATGTACCTGCTACTGTATTTGATGACGGAAGTTACGATGCATGTGGTGATATTGTAATTGAGGCTCGTAGGATGGAGTTGAGCTGTCAAGCAGATCCCGAGGATAGCACAAGTGTGATATTTGGAGAGGTAGTGACATTCTGTTGTGAAGATGCGGGTACTGTTCAGATGGTGGCTGTAAGAGTAACAGATAAGAGTGGAAGAGACAATCAGTGTATGGTTGAGGTAACCGTAGTAGATAAGAATCCTCCATCTTTAGTTGCACCGCCTGATATCACGGTAAGTTGTGAGTTTGTATTCGATGAAAATGATTTAAGCATTTTTGGAAGTGTAGCGACATCGCAGATAGGAAGACAACCTATTGTGATTGATGCTGATAGTGTAAATATAAATGGGTCAGCTTTTGATGGGCTTGTGATAGGCGCTTGCGGAGTTACGATAGAAGATGATGTAGATATGGGAGATGTTAGTTCGTGTGGTACTGGGGTAATCACTCGAGTATTTACAGTGATTAGTAATGGGGTAAGTGTAACAGACGAGCAGGCAATCACGGTAGTAAGTCCAGTAGCATTTGACCCAGATAGAATTATCTGGCCAAAGGATACGCGTATTGACAATGCTTGTGATATCATCTCACTACATCCAGATAACTTACCATCAGGATTTGATAAGCCTACTGTTGAAGAAGGAGTTTGCGAGTTGTTAGGAATTTCTATCACAGACGAACAAATATTTGAATCTGCGTTAGGTCAAGATGCTTGCTTTAAGTTATTCAGGACTTGGTCAGTAGTTGATTGGTGTAATACAGATGCCGTTACGGGTCTTCCTGCTAGATCGGATTCTACTCAAGTGATAGAAATAGAAAACAAAATCGCTCCAGTAATTGATTGCTCTAATCTTGTTGTAGAAAATAGTTTTGATGCCAATTGCAATCCTGTTGCAGCGAGTCTTATGGCCACAGCAACAGATGATTGTACGTCACTTGCAGAATTGAGTTGGACATGGAATATTGATTTAGACATCGATGGAAGCATAGATACATCAGGAACTGGAAATGAAGTCATGGCTTCTTATTTGCCAGGTGTACATCAGATAATATGGTATGCAGAAGACTTATGTGGTAATCTTTCTAATCCTTGTACGCAAGACTTTGAGATTACTAATGAAAAAGCTGCTCCTGCCATTTGCATAGATCAAGTAGTTACTGATCTGATTTTAATGGATACAGATTTTGACGGTATCGTAGATGCGGAGATGGTGGAGATCTGGGCAGTTGATGTAGCTAAGAAAGATCCACATCCATGCGGACATGCGACGGCTATTAGTTTTGATCAAGCGGGCTTGCAAGATAGCATCATCTTTGATTGTGATGATAGAGGAGTTAATAGAGTAAGCATATGGGTGACGGATTTAGTTAATGGAGCACAGAGTTCTTGTTGGGCAGAGATAGTAGTACAAGATAATAATGACCTAGATATTTGTGGTGGAGCTGTACAAGACCCTAATACTTCTAATGCAGACGTAAGCGGACTGATTACTATGGAGTCAGGAAGTCAAGTAGTCGAAGCAGAGGTGAAAATGCTAGGTAGCGAATTACCTAAT
The DNA here is from genome assembly GCA_937929885.1 of uncultured Saprospiraceae bacterium. GTDB lineage: Bacteria > Bacteroidota > Bacteroidia > Chitinophagales > Saprospiraceae > CALFUQ01. The sequence goes on along the minus strand of CALFUQ010000259.1, from coordinate 473 downwards.
GCACAAACAGATGTTAGTGGACTGTACGCATTTGATAATATGCCGATGGGAGGTAACTATACCGTAGTGCCTGAGAAAAACACCAATTATGTAAATGGAGTAAGTACGCTTGATTTAGTCATGATCCAGAAACATGTTTTAGGTATCGATATTTTAGACAGTCCATTTAAAATCTTAGCGGCAGATGTCAATAAGAGTAACTCAGTATCAGGAGCAGATATAGTCGAGCTACGTAAATTGATATTAGGAGAGATAGATGTGTATAGTAATAATACTAGTTGGAGATTTGTAGATGAAGACCATGCGTTCACAGATGTATTTAATCCTTGGACTAGCTTAATTCCAGAGGTGGCAGACATTGCTAACTTATCCAGTGATATGACCATAGATTTTGTAGGTGTCAAAGTGGGAGATGTAAGTGGTAATGCTAAAGGTGATGCATTGATTACTGCTGAAGTTAGGAATAGTAAGGA
>CALFUQ010000258.1 GCA_937929885.1 uncultured Saprospiraceae bacterium | reverse complement strand
AGCGAAAATGAAAACTTACCAGGATTTTGTGTTTTACTTTCTAGAGGCACAGGAAGACCATTCGGTCAACCGCTCTATTCGCGGTTATGGGGAAATGGATTTCTGCATTCGCTACATCAAGGAGTCCAGTTTAGATCTGGTAAGGACCCCGTATTGTATCTCAACAATCCAGAAGGGATGAGCAGAGAAAGTCGCAGAAACATGTTGGACAAAGTCGCAGAACTAAACCAACTCCAATACGAAGAGCAAGGTGATCCAGAAATTCAAAGTCGGATATCTCAATATGAGATGGCTTATAAAATGCAGACTTCTGTCCCTGGCCTTATGGATATATCTAAAGAACCAGATCACATTTATAAAATGTATGGCCCCGAAGCAACTCAACCAGGAACTTTTGCTGCTAACTGTTTACTTGCAAGACGACTAGCAGAAAAAGATGTCAGGTTTATCCAATTGTATCACATGGGCTGGGATCATCATGACAACTTACCCTCTGCAGTAAAAGCCCAAGCTAATGATGTGGATCAAGCTTCAGCTGCACTCATTATGGACCTTAAACAGAGAGGAATGTTAGATGACACTTTGGTTATCTGGGGAGGTGAATTCGGAAGAACTAATTATTCGCAAGGGCTTCTTACCGATGCAAATTATGGGAGAGATCATCACCCGAGATGCTTTACTATCTGGATGGCAGGAGGAGGTGTAAAACCTGGAATGGTATACGGAGAGACAGATGAGTTCGGATACAATATTGTCAAGGACCCAGTACACGTGCACGACTTTCAAGCTACTATGTTACATCTACTTGGCATAGATCATGAGAAGCTAACTTATAAATATCAGGGGCGTAGATTTAGACTAACAGATGTACATGGTAAAGTGATGCATGACTTATTAGCATAAATGATTAGAAGAAAGTTCATACAATAATGGGAGAATTTATAGGAAGATTTCATCCATTGATAGTCCATCTACCAGTCGGGATACTCATCGCAGCTTTCTTGATGGAGTTAGCTAGTAGAAGATCTAGTTTAGCTCACCTTAGGAAGTCTATACCTTTTGTTTTATCGCTAGCCATCCTAACAGCTTTTGGAGCATTAGTTACTGGATGGATTATGCCTAAAGAGGGTGAGTTTAGCGAACGGCTAGTGAGCCTACATTTTTGGTTTTCTATCGGAACAACAGTATGCAGTATTGCTGTGTATTTTCTATCTAAAGCTACACACGATAAACAATCAAAACTTTACTTTCCTTTATTTGTATTGACCATGATATTACTGACTCTTACAGGTCACTACGGTGGTAGTTTAACGCATGGGGAAGGTCACCTTACGCAGCCTCTAGGAGAAGCCAATAAACCTCTGGTAACAGACGTGAATACTTTGCTAGCATACCCTGACTTAATCCAACCACTATTAAAGCAAAGGTGCAATAGCTGTCATAATGAAGGGAAGAAAAAAGGTGGATTTGATCTTAGCACTATTGCAATGCTAAAAAAAGGAGGAGACGAAGGGCCAGCATTTATTGCAGGTGACATCGAAGCCAGTTTATTAATTCAGCGTCTACACTTACCTCTTGAAGAAGAAGAACACATGCCACCAGAGGGTAAGAAACAATTAACAAACAACGAGATAGCTTTACTAGAATGGTGGGTAGCAGAAGGAGCTCCATTTGAAAAATCGGTAGGAAGTATTAAACAGACTGATGAGATTAAGGAAATACTAAAAGGATACGAACAAAGCAATGCCACTATAAACACAAAAGGACTAAAACAAGTATCTCCAAACCAAATCAAAAAACTTACTTCCGCAGGCATACAAGTTATTCCTCAAAGCACAGAAAGCCCCTTAGTCAGTGTTAGCTTTTCACGTGACACCATGATGACAAAAGGAAAACTGAAAAAACTAAAAAACATAGCTCGTAACATTACAGAGCTTGATCTTTCTTATACAAATGTTGACAGCAAGATGATATCTGTATTATCGAGTTTCAAGAATCTACAAAAACTTAAACTTCAAAATACAGACGTTAGCTCCAAAGGACTCAAGCATTTAGAGAAATTGCAGCAGCTTTCACATCTTAATTTATATGGCACACAAGTGGATGATGATGGCTTTGAATCACTAGAAAAACTAAGCTCCTTGACAGATTTATTTATATGGCAAACGCAAGTCTCTGATAGCATGGCTAACAACTACATAGAAGAGCATCCTTTAGTCAATGTAAGTCATAAAATAGATGCAAGTTTATTTGGAGACGCCAAACTAAAACCACCAATTATAACTGTAGCAAAAGAAATATTTGAGGATACAATGGCAGTTACCATGAGTCTCAACTTTAAAAATGTAAAAGTTTACTATACACTTGACGGAACAATGCCTGATAGCACTTCATCTGTTTACGACTCAACGTTTATTATTAACAGCACGGCCAATATCAAAGCAGTCAGTGCCAAAGAAGGTTGGACAACATCAGATGCTGCCGAAAAGGTAATCACTAAAGCAGGATTTAAGATCGAGTCTGCAAGACTACAGAAACAACCAAATGATAAGTATGCAGCTGGAGGGGCTAAATCTTTAATAGACTTCCAAAAAGGCACTTCAAATTTTGTACAAGGCAATTGGCTTGGTTATGAGGGAGAGAATTTAAATGCCACATTAGACTTGGGTAAAGTGGCACCAGTAAGTAATGTTATTGTCAGCACATTGGAAGCAACAGGCAGCTACATCTTTCATCCTAAAAGCATAGAAACAAGGACTTCCATAGATGGCAAAAATTATAGCCTTGCCAAAAAACTCAATATTCCAATTACAGAAGGGCCTGCACCAGCAGAATTAAAATCTTTCCTTTTAGATTTTGATTCGCATGATGCTCGATACCTTAAAGTAAAAATATCAGGCACCTTGAAAAACCCAGAATGGCACGCTGCACCAGGAGCAAAGAATTGGATATTTGTAGATGAAATTTTGGTTAATTGAATTCTATCGTGTTAGATTAATGCTTAGATTACGATAGATTATGCTTAATCTGATTGC
>CALFUQ010000257.1 GCA_937929885.1 uncultured Saprospiraceae bacterium | reverse complement strand
CGTTGGTATTCTCAATAATGGTAAAATAGAATTTAATAAACACTGGGGACTTGCCAATGTAGAACATAAAATTCCTATCAATGAAAAAACAGTATTTCATTTTCCAGGAATGGTGGACCAGGTGATCGCATTCTCGATATTATATTTAGACGAACAAGGAGAGATTGCTTTAGATGACACGCTTAGCAAGTATCTAGAAAATCTACCAACTAGTTTACAATCAAAAACAATCAGATCGGTACTGCACCATACCAGTGGCATAAAACCTATGGGTGATGCTAAGGTGCTTGCTGGATCAGGAAGGAGTGAGAGCATAAGTAAAGCAAGGTTTAATGAATTGATGAGTGTAGAACTCCATACTTTTATGAATCAAGATGAGGACCAGTTATTTGCCAGAGCTGGTATCCGCATACTACAGTCGGTAATAGAAAACTCAACTGGAAAAACATTCGCAGATTACGCGGAGCAAAATATTTTTAAGCCGCTTGGCATGGACCATAGCCAAATCATGGGTAATAATACTATCATCCGAAATAGTGCTGATGGATACGTCAAAACTGAAGATGGGTTTAGAAAAGCTATCGACCGTCAGGACTATGCTATCGCAGATCAACTTTACACCACTACCAATGATATTTGTTTATGGGCAGATAATTTTTGGAGAGCAAAAATAGGCTCACAAAGGCTATGGGAAAAAATGGATAGTTATGTGTTAGAAAACGGTGAACCTGTAGCAGAGAGAAACCAATCTCTATTCGTAGGTCAGCAACGATACTGGAATTACATGGGACTTGCTAAGCTTTATTTAATTGGTCAAACTGAAGGCTTTGCTTGTAAGCTGATTCGCTACCCAGCACATGATCTTGCAGTTGTTGTTTTAGGAAACTTTGGTGATTATAATGGACATTTGGCTACAATGTGTTCGGATCCTTACTTAGATGAATTTTATACGAGCCCTGATTATAGTAACAAGCCAGATTTTAAAACCATAAATAAGAACACCCTCAGCAAGCACACTGGTCAATATTGGAACTACGATGAAGAGATCATGGCAGAGGTAACTTTAGAAAATGATACACTAAGATATTTTGAAGAACGATTCAATTGGAAAACTAATCTATACCCACTTGCTGATAACAAATACTACATAGACGTAAGAGATGGGTTCATTGTAGAATTTAAACCAACTGCTGAAGGACAAGACCTAAGTCTCAAGGTGCCTGGTAGAGAAGAAATAGTCTTTTCGAAATTCAAAACACCTAGTAACTGGAAAAAGAAAACGGATAGTTACACTGGCTTGTACACGAACGAACAACTAGGGGTTTACTACAAGCTCCAAGCAGATGATCAAGGATTAAAACTTGTCCATAAAGCAAACGGAAATGTCATACTTACTCCTAAATCCGAAGATGAGTTTAAGAGCATCGACCGACAATTTACTAGAATCAAATTTATAAAGGATTCTACAGGAACAATCCAAGGATTAAAATTATCAAATGCTAACTACAAGAATATTAGATTTAAAAAATCTGCTACTGCTAAATCTGTGGCACAAATAAATTGATAACTATACTTTTAAAAAGTTTACTCAGCATTCACCTTTAGATAAATATTATGAAAAATTTATTGCTAGTTACTTATGCTTTTAGCCTGTTCATAATGGGATGTCATAATCAAGAAAGGTCTCTACCATCTACTAGTACTGACAAGGGGCAAGTAGCGCAAGGCACTGATCAAAAGCTGAGTGAAGGTGAAAAAAAAGATGCTGCCCAAGCTGTTCGCAGTTTAATGGTGTCTTACAATGATGCTATGGACGAATTAGATGCAGAAAAAATGTTAACCTACTTTATGGACTCTCCAGACTTCGTGTATACCAGGAATGGTAAAAGAAGAAGGTATGAGGAGTTTGTCGAGGGTGGTCGTAATTTGCCCAAGGTTTTTGAAAAACTTGAATGTACTTATTTTCTATATACGTAGATGTAATTACCCATGATGTGGCAATTGCTACTGTAGCATTCGATGAATCGTTGACCAATTTTAAAAAAGAAAAAATAGATATTGCAGGTACCATGTCTTGGACAGCCATAAAAAGAAATGGTAAATGGCTGTTCATACATGGGCACTCTTTTCAAGAATTTTAATTTTCTACGCATAAACTTTTAAACAAATAATATGTATAAATACTTTTTGATTTGCTCAGTTTGTTTCCTCGTATCAAATGTTATCAAGGGACAACAAGTCGACAATAGCGATGACCTGACGCTTATCTCTAACACCCTCAAAGATTATATCGAGGGTACTTCTCAGGGGCAGCCCGAAAGACTTAAGCGAGCATTCCATCCTGACTTTAATTTATATTCTGTTACAGAAGAGGACAGTCTACGGGTTTGGGATGGTGAAGATTATGTAAGCAATTTTAAAGAAGGAAAAAAGAATAATAGAATAGGGAGAATCATTGCCATAGATCACGAGAACAATGCCGCTACCGCAAAAGTAGAAATCGTAGTTCCTGGTTATAAGATATTTACAGATTACTTCTTGTTGTTAAAATATGAAGGGTCGTGGAAAATTGTTCACAAGAGTTATACTTCACGGAAGGAGAGTGAATAGGGTTTTTGATTTTTTATCATTAAAAAAAAAGGAATACCCCATAGGCAAGAGTAGAATTAAACAATCGTTATACTATCATAACTAAATTACTAGTAATGAATAAAATATTGCTATTCTTAATCATAGGTTTACTAGCAAGTTGCGCTGTCAAGCAAACTATCGACTCTGCAAATCATGGATGGACTTTAGTCTACAAGCATGATGAACAAGGAAATAATTTAGGTGGCTCTAAGGATAAAGTTATAGAAGCAGTTCGAAACGGTCTATCCATTAAGGTAGGATATGGTATGGGGTCAAAAGATGGAGAGCGGTCAATAGAACATACTGCAGAGGCCCAGTTTTTGACTGTGCTCTCGATTAAGGATACGGTAGAGGTATTTGCTCAAATCTCGCCAATCATGCGCCAAGGACGGTTCCGTCTTAAAGATACTGTAGGCATAAAATTAGTGCCTGGATATAAATGGTTAACCGCTATCGGGACAAATGGTATGTGTAGCAATGTAATGGTCAATACTTTTGCTGATACCATACAAGGAAGCAATGAAAATCGGAGAGCAGCTAATTGGTTTGTGGATTACCCACCTAACTTTGCAGATAGGGTAAAGACTTTAAAGTTATAAGCTATCTAGTGTAAGCAGTCGCGATAAGAATTTGATCATTGATGGGCTAGGTTTTGTAACCTCGTCTAAACCATGATTGCATATACTTAATCACTAGAAGCAACAACAAGCTGTTCTTGATAACTTGCTTTAGCAATAGTTTCTAAAATATTACTGCTTATTTTTTCTCTATACATCTTAGGCAGATCATGCCCCATTCCATCAATATACAGTGTAGTCGAATTTGGAATTAGTGGCGCATACTTCTTAGCATGTTCTATCTTGACTAGAGGATCAGATATTCCGTGTATCACAAGTGTAGGTATCGTAATCTTTCCTAAGTCATCTAATCTGGAACCTGATGCTTCTATTGCTTTCACTTGATGATCTACAGCTGAACTATTGTAACCCTTCCTTTTCTTAAGTTCGTAGAGTGTGGTCTCGGCAGAGGTTTTCATGTCATTAGGATATTCTCCGCTTCCTTTTAAAAGCTCTTGATTACCGATGTGAAATTTTAAATTATCAATGTCTGAACCAGACAACAGATATTTAAGTGTAAGCTTGATAAGTTTTTGATTAAAGCCATCAGGAAATGGAATGCTCTCATCCATCATAAAACCTGAAGACATAATAGAAGTAAGCGACGCCAATCGACTTTGATGATTAATCGCCATTGTCTGTGCAATCATACCTCCCATAGAAGCTCCTACCACATGAGCTTTATCCACGTTGATGGCGTCTAACACTGCAATACCATCCTGAGCCATATCTTCGAGTGTATAAGGATCTGCCTCATCCCAATCTGACACCCAAGTAGATTGCCCCACATCCCGATTGTCGTATCTGACGACTTGATAACCTGCATCCACATAGTCCTGACAGAAGTCATTATCCCAGATCAATGCCGTAGCACCCAAACCCATAACCAACAATATCGTCCCCTTAACAGAATCCGTTGGAAGCTTTGATTCATACCAAATGTTGACATCACCATTAGTAGCAATTCCAGTTTTTCCAGTTACCAATATTGGAAGCTCAGCAGACATAACTTGTTCTATTACGACATCCGCATCCTCGGGTAAGTCAACACCTGTATTAATGAAAATAAAAAATCCTATGGTTAGTAGAGCCAATAAAACTATGGCTCCAATTATGATCTTCTTCAACATTAGATAAATTTTTATAACACCGTAAGATATAACTTAAGTGCTATGAAATTCTAATTTTGGAAAAACAGAAATTTTGCATTAAGCATTCTATTCTATCTTTCTACATCGGCGATCGGGGTCAAATGTATTCATACCTAGGAGACACACCTCGACTATAAGGGTGCTTTATTAATTACTAATTCCCTTACTTGTTTTTTTAGCTTTGAAAACGTTACTAATTAACATATAAACTGCTTGTGGTAACATAAAAAATGTAATACCTGAACTAGGCACCATGTAACAACCAAGCAAAACTACTATGAAATAACTCACTGTAAATGAATGAGGTAAAATCAGTTTTTCTTTTTCAATAGAATGTACTAATAAGCCTAGAGGAATAAGAAACAGACCAAAATACAAAAACCAAAATGTAGCCAAATTTTCAAAATTAGTAAAACCTATTGATGCAGGTAATTCATTCATTCCTTCACTAACTTTATAAAAATAGGATTTTGAAAATTGAAGTGTTTGCTTTTGAAATCCGTCTGCTGAAAATGCAAAGTGTGTATGTAGTATTCCAATTATTATTAGCAATATTCCGTTTGTTATTTTTTTAATAATTCTCATACTATCGAGTGATTTTATATATAGAGACAAAGCTACTTGCTTTTACAGTATTTCATTTGAGCTATATCAATTTATTCTTTTCAAAGTGAGACATATATCCCTTCTTGCTTTAGAAAATTAAACCTAACTTTTGAGTTTAAATCGATTTCTATGAAACTGTCCTACCCCTTCTATTTATCCTATGTTTAGGATATCTCCCTACTCAATAAACTCAGTATCACAAAATAAAACTATGATCATGTTTAGATATTTTATGCTTGCTCTTGTAGCTACTATTAGTTTTAGGATTTCTGCACAAGATGTGATTCCACTTTATAAAGACCCCGTACCAGGTTCTGAGAACTGGGACTGGTCAGAAGCTATAAGTAAATATAGTCCTGAGGATTCTAGATTTGTTTATAACATTAGTAAACCTTCTGTCACTGTTTATTCTCCTCCCTACTACCTTAAGACTGGCACAGCGGTTGTGGTCGCTCCAGGTGGTGGGTTTCATTTTCTAAATTGGGATAATGAAGGAACCAAAGTAGCTAAGTGGCTTAACAGTAAAGGCATCACGGCTTTCGTTTTGAAATATCGAGTAGCAAAAAGCATAACAGATGATCCAGCTAAAGAACTTAGCCTACAAATGGCTGATCCAGAAATGCTAAACAATAAAATAGCACCAATAGTTAAGTTAGCTATGGAAGATGGACTAGCCGCTATCGAGTATATCAGAAGTAATGCTGTAACTTATGAAGTCAATCCTGACCAAATTGGAATGATGGGATTCTCTGCAGGTGCTACTTTAACTATGTCTGTCGCTTACAATGCTAATAAAAATAATCGTCCTAATTTTATAGCTCCGATATATGCTTACGAACCAGCAATCATTGGTTCACAATTACCCCAGAAAAAGACCCCTATCTTTTTAGCCGTTGCAGGAGACGATGAGCTGCAGATAGTACCACACAGTCTTAGCATTTACAAGAAGTGGTTTAGCGATGGACATCCTGCAGAACTACATGTTTATCAAAAAGGAGGTCATGGTTTTGGCATGAAAGAACAAGATCTACCAACTGATACATGGCATGAAAGGTTCGGAGAGTGGTTACAACTTCATGACTATCACAAAAAGCTATATCCAAACAAATACGAAAAATTATATGGGCAAGAAGCTGTTGCAAAAGGAAAAATAGAAGGAATCAAAAAGATGCAAAACGATTATGCATTTCTTGAAAGATATAAAACTGAAAATGCCGAAGTGCCCCCATCAAAATCAGGAGAACAAAGAGTGGTATTTCTAGGTAACTCTATCACTGAAGGCTGGGCAAACGATAACCCTGCATTTTTTACAGATAATAATTTTATTGGCAGAGGTATCAGCGCGCAGACATCAGTACAGCTCTTGTTGCGGTTTAGACAAGACGTAATCAATCTAAATCCTAAGGCTGTTGTCATACACATAGGCACAAATGATGTTGCAGAAAACACTGGCCCCTTTGATCCTGATTATACAATGAGTAATATTGAGTCAATGGCAGAATTAGCCAGGGCAAATAAAATCAAAGTGATCCTTGCTACTGTTGTGCCAACTACACAATTTCAATGGAACAGAAAACTAGGAGACCGATCAGATATGATTGTAGACCTTAATAATCGAATTAAAAAATATGCACACGATAACGGTATCTCTGTAATAGATTATCATACCGCTTTGAGAAATAACAAGAATGGTATGGATCCTGATATCGCAGCAGACGGTGTCCACCCCTCTATTAAAGGTTTCAAGATTATGGAAGAAACAGCTTTACCTGTAATCCGTAAAACGCTGAACTCACAGGAGTAAAACGGCTAACACTTTAATGAAGTTTGAAGCATGGTTGGGTGATTACTAAATATTATCATACCCATGGCAACCTACTCCGAACGGTATGCACTTAACCGTTTTAGAGCCAATTTTTATTTCTTTTCTACGCGCAAAATCTTCTCCATTTTACGACCCTTTGCCAATTCATCAATTAGCTTTTCCATTTGTCTACATTGCTTATACACTTCAAACTCGTCTTCTATTTCTTCAATACGATAACCACAAACAACCCCTTTGATCATATGTGCGTTGGGATGCATCTTAGCTTTTTTAAAAAACGTTCTAAACGTTACTTTCTTCTCGATTAGTGATTTTAATTTTTTTTCATCAAAACCTGTTAACCACTCTATTACCTGATGGAACTCTTCTTTTGTTCTGCCATGCTTTTCTAATCTATTCCAGTAAAGGGGGTATATAGATGCAAAGATCATATTGGCAACCTTTTCATTTTTCTCTGCTGTAACCTTCATTTTTTAGATTTTAGATTTAACCTTTTACTTCTTACCTGTTGTCCACTGTTTTTATTTTTCTAGTATGTCTTGGCCAAACATAATTCGATGACCATCAATTGTCTGTAAGCTAAATTCTCTTTGTCCCCAAGGTTTAACATCAATTTCGCTTAGATTCTCAACTCCTTTTGACATGAATTCTGCATACAATCTATCTATATTTTCAACGTCTATGTAAGCAAAATAAGAGTGATTATTAGTTTCAAAAGCTGATATGTCATTTGGATATTCACCAAGCATGAGTGAAAATTTACCTCTTTTAAGAAAATGAAATCCTTCTCCTTCCCTCCACGTCTCAAAACCTAGAAGACTTTTATAATAGTTCACAGATTTAGACAAATCTTTAACCACAAGTACATATCTCGTATATAGAATTTCAGAACCTTGTTTCTCATTCATCTGTTTTTTCAAATTGTATACAACAGTACTACATGTTTATTATCTCCTATTATCAACCCTATTAAATTACAAACTCTATTGCTCATAACAATCCATAAACTCTAAACCTCTCTCAAAGGAATGAAATTCAAGAAAGAGAATCAAGTACATGACATGTCAGCTATAATGCTTATTCTTCTTTGGTAGGCTGAGAGAATCAATTTCATATTAACCTCCATTCTTTCCTTGCTTTACGAGAGAGCAATTTGTTTGCTTTTCTATTGCGGATAAATTTTTCTTTCTCAGGATTCCATTTTAGTTTTTTCCCTAGTCGCCAAGAAATGAGTCCTAGATGCATAGGCAGCGTCATTTCACGTGCGTATTCAAGGTTAGACTCTGTCTGGATACGTGATTTAACGGAATCAACAAAATTCTGCTGATGCCCAGGAGAACGAGGAATTGTAATCGGCACTTCTGGAAGTTCAGTTACAGTCTCTCCATTAATTATTATCTCGTGCTTATAATAGTCACTTATCAATGTCCCTTTCTCCCCTTCGAAGTAAGCACCGATCGATCTTTCTTTTGCACCAGGTACATTAGGAGGTTCCGTTGTCCAATGAATGTTGAGATTATCAAATTCATAATCTATGTCTATCCATCCAGGAGTATCAGAGAACCCTTTTGCTTCTTCTCCTCGAGCACTAATTGACCTCAATCCTTTTGGCTGCAGCGACATATAGACTAGGTCAGCTATATGGCACCAAAAATCTGCAAAATTGCCACCAGAATAATCCAAGAAATATCTATAATTGAAATGACATCTCTCTTCACAGTAGTCTCTCTCTGGTGCTGGACCTTGCCACATATCCCAGTTCAGTGTACTCGGTACGGATTGTCCCTTGGTCATTTTCAATTCTGGAGAGCCACCTGTTTTCCATAGTCGCACCGTATGAATATCACCAAGTATACCTGACTGAATGATTTCTGCTACTCTATGATAGTTATCACCAGCATGGATCTGCGTCCCTAGCTGAAAAATATTATTATACTTCTTTTGCGCTGCTAACATCTTTTGTCCTTCACGGACATCATATGATAGTGGCTTCTCTCCATACACATCTTTCCCAGCTTGGAAAGCCAAGGTTCCTATAGTAGCATGCCAGTGATCAGGAGTTGCACATGTGATCGCATCAATATCTTTCCTGTCTAAAACATGTCGAAAATCTTCGTACGTATCCACTTTCCAGTCTGGTTGTATGGTCGCCAGGTTAGTGATACTTGACGCCAGATGCGATTCATCAACATCACAGAGGGCAACTATCTTTACTTCTGGTAAGTTGGCGAACCAGTCAATATGATTATTACCCATCTGTCCAACACCAATATGTGCTACTCGTAATGTATCACTGGGGGCTACCCCTTTCATTGACCAAGGAAGAATCGTAAGACCAATTGCTCCTTTACTACTTTGCTTAAGAAATGTTCTTCTGTTTGTGTGTAGCCTTTTCATGATCTATATTTCTTTGATACCTATAATTTTAAAGGTCTATTATCAATTTACAACTTTACTAAGAAGTCATATAGTCAGTCCGAATTAAAATAGTTTTTAGATAAGTATCTTAGATAGTAATAATACCTAATATGAAAAAAATTAACTCAATACTGTGCTTAGCTTTACTGATATGCAGTTTGTGCTGACCTTCAGCAAAACAGCGAAAAGAGTAAAGAATTAAAAAACAGAAATTGCAACAGGTAATGAAAGTCAAATTGCCACCTTTTTCAGATTTCAAAAAGAAGATTCTTTTAGAAAAAAAAGTATCCAAAGGAATATTATTCTATTTTTCATAGTCACGGTAGCTCATAAATATATACCTGATGCAGATTAAAATACAGAAAATCGAAATATTCAAATTGAATGTGGAGATCACCATACCGATCAAGATACTACTTGGAGGTTTACTTGGAGCCAATAATATCGCCATTAAGATCACTACTAATACAGGTATTGTGGGATGGGGAGAATCCAGCCCTTGTGCTGAGATTACAGGAGATAGTCAGGAGACTAATTATGCTAGCGCAAAGACCATGGCCAAGTTAATTAAAGGCAAAGATGCATTAGCTATTGAAGATAGATTGCAAGAGATAAATAGCATCACTGTTGGAGAGCCATCAGTTAGGTCAGCTTTTGACATGGCACTTTATGATATTGCTGCTAAAGCTGCCAACATGCCTTTATATCAATTTCTTGGAGGAGAGCGCAGAGCACTTAGAACAGATCTGACCATTGGGATAAAGGACACCGTCGAAGAAACAGTAACCCAAGCAAAAAGCATTGTAGAAGAAGGGTTTGATGCCATTAAATTAAAAGTAGGTCGCTCAGGTTTAGATGACCTACCTCATGTTCGGGCAGTAAGAGAGGTTGTAGGACCAGAGCTGTCTCTCAAGATAGACAGTAACCAAGGTTGGGATTACCCAACAGCTTTTGCCAATATAAATGCAATGGCTGATTTTAATTTAGAGTACTCAGAGCAACCTATTGCAGCATGGAATCATGAAGGCCTTGCTCGCTTAAGATCAAAAGTAGACTTACCCATCTGTGCGGATGAAAGTGTGTTTGATCACAGAGATGCATTGAAGCTTGTAAAAATGGAAGCGGTCGATTACCTAAATATTAAGCTTGGTAAATCGGGCGGTATTCATACAGGACTTAAGATCAATGCGATAGCTGAAGCTGCTGGGATGAAATGCATGGTAGGTTGTTTTGCCGAAAGCAGATTAGGATTGTCAGCAGCTGCACACTTAGCAATGGCAAGACCTAATATTAGTTTTATTGATCTAGATTCTTGCTACCACTTTAAGACTGACCCTGTAATCGGAGGGATGACCTTTGATAATAAGATCGGAGGATTGTTGAATGTGCCAGATGAAATTGGTCATGGTGCGGCATTTGATGAAAATCAGTTAGATCAGGAAAGTAAAGTT
>CALFUQ010000256.1 GCA_937929885.1 uncultured Saprospiraceae bacterium | reverse complement strand
ATCGGGCAACCTTCTAGATGATACTAATAATGAATCTAACTTGTAGATCGTATCATTAGTCATTATGGTGAGATCGTAGTTATTTGCTGTACCATCAATTGACCTTAGATCACTACCATTCATATCAATATCTACCTCTGTAATAATCGAGAATGGCTTACTTGATAAATTTAATGCCATCAAGTCTAAGTTTTTAACCACTGCATTAAACTTGTATTTCGGAATAGAATCAACCAATCCTGTCTCAGGATCTATTTGTCTAAAAATAATTTCTCCATCAAAATCAATGTCTGCATTCACATCTGTAGTGACTAGATTACCTATAAACTTATTTTGACTTAAGGAACCATTAAGCCTAACATTCTGATATTGATAATTTTTATAAACGAATGAATTAATAACACCCTCTAGATTAGCATCTGCTTTATCCAAGGTGAGCCCAGACCCTTGCTCTACTTCTGCCTCTAGTGTTATATTTCCAAGATCAGGATTCTCACTCCACGTTTTAAGATCAAAATCATTAAGCTTAATCGAACCAGAATAATTAGCATCGTTAACACCATCCTTAATATCTAATCTTATATCTAGATCAGCATCACCTAAAGCAGTATTGAAGCTCCCAAATGTTACAAAATCTTCAAAGTAGCCATCTATTCTTCCTCGGTAACTTATAGCTCCTAACTTCTTAAAATTATCTGGCACTCTAAACCCAGGAATAATTTCTTGTAGCGAGGCCATATCAGTACTTAGACTTTCGATATTTAAGTTGATGAGTTCGTTGTCTTTTTGTGATAAGTTACGTCCTTTGATATCTCCCTTAAAGTAGGTAGACTCTCCGATCGACAACGTGATATCTTTGCCAGAAATATTACTAGCACTTCCATTTAACCTACCGTCTAGATGTATAATTTTATCTCTATTAAGTTTTACAAATTCATTGTTCTCTAATTGAGGATAAAAATATAAGAGCTCATCTATCGCAAGATCTATATCATTTAACTCTGCATTTATTTTTGCGCGATCAACTTCTGTGGGATTTTCAATACTTATATTAGCATTGAGTAGCTTACTCTGGTCACTAATGAAGTTTAATTCTGATAATAAAATTTTATCCTTTCTTATTTCTATCTCAGAGGCTGAAGCTGACTTAACCGAAAACTTATTATTTAACCTACCTTTAAAACTATCGACTACACCAACGAATAATGAGTCTTGTAGAAAATTGATATTAGAAGAGAGTAATTCAAAATTGTCGACCTCAATATCTTTAGTATCTAGACTTCCATTAGAGTAACCACCTTGATCTGATTTAAACTTTCCATTCTTAATTATTACAGCTCCTACACTTACATTGAGTTTATTCGATACTGATGATTCCCTATCATCCGATTTATCATCCTCATCATTGCTTTTTTTCTTGTTGCTCTTATTTACTATTTCGATAATTGGATCTTCTAACTCCAGAGATCTGATATCAAATGTATTATGCTTTAAATCAAATTCATTTATCGATAAATATCCCTCCTTAATGTAGAAGTAGTGATTGGATTCGTTTTTTTCATCCTTTATTGAGATATCGACTTCTTCTAAGCTTAAGGAGTTTAGGTTAAAATCTATTTTTTTAGAATTTGTATCCGTATCACCTCCTCCACCAAAAATAGGAGACAATAACTTTATCAAATTAAAATCCTCTTCACCTACATTCCTGACTAGGTTAACTTTCGCATTACGCAGGATAAAATCGTTAAGATCGATTCCTTCTGAGTACATAGTAAATAATGAACTATTGAATGAAGCTGATATCAGCTCCGATTTTATAATAGTATCATTATCGTTAGTTACAATGCTAATATCTTCTAACACAATACCATCCATCAGGGAGATATTTACCCTACCAGCATTCATACGCCCATCTATCTTTTCATTTGCAGCGTTTAAGATCTTACCTAATGTCCAATTTTGAACTGAGGGGAGTTGGAGTAGCAATGACAAGACTATAAAGCCAATGACTAGAAACAGAAAGACATAGATGATTACTTTAAATAGTAGAGCTACTATTGATGATCTCTTTTTGTTATTTTGTTTTTCTTCCTCCAACCTTATTAAATAGACTGATAATTTAAGATCATTAGGGCACAAAGGTAATCCATATAAACCCTCTTTAACAATTAATTAAAGGCTTGGTGGTCATATTGTTACGAATTAAGATATTGATTGTAGATAGCGATAGATTCTGCTGCTGCTCTAACATCATGAACCCTCAAAATATTAGCACCATTCATAAGCGCAAGCATATGGACTGCAGTCGTACCATTCAAAGCTTCATTAGCCTCTTGGCCAATCACTTGTTGTATCATTTTTTTCCTAGACATCCCTACGAGAATAGTACAATCTAAAATCTTAAATACATCTAAGTGCTTCAATAGTTTATAATTATGAGCGAGCGTTTTTCCAAATCCAAACCCTGGATCGATTATTATTTCTGATATGCCTTTTGATTTTAGTTTAAATAGTTTTTGTTTTAGAAAGGATAAAACTTCTATAACTACATCTTGATAGTCTGGTGATTGTTGCATGATATCTGGCGTGCCTAGCATATGCATAAGCACATAAGGGATTTTTGTCTTTGCTACTACCTCTATCAAATCTTCATCTATAGCAGAACCTGAAATATCATTGATAATATCAACCCCTTCATCAATACACACCGATGCCACCTTACTACTTACCGTATCTAGGGAAATGAAAATATCAGGAAACCGTTTTCTAATGATCTTAATCGGCTCCAGGAGTCTTTTGAGCTCTTCCTCAGGTGATATTATCTCAGCCCCAGGACGAGTGGACATCGCTCCTATATCAATGATAGCAGCTCCATGATCAATCATTCTTTCTACCTGAGTCTCTACTTTATCAAACTCTAAAAATCTACTACCCGCATAAAATGAATCAGGAGTAATATTGATTACCCCCATTACGATAGGTACCTTAGAATGCAACAACCTACCTCGACAATTAATAGAAATCATATTTTTTTTCTTCTATTAAAACTTAGTCTTTATGTATAAAATATTAAAGATGCACTATTTAAATAGTAGGACTAAATTATATATTTGATTTTTTTAATATTTGGTCATATAATGGCTATATATTTGAATATGAAGAGGTGTTAAAACGTTTACTTTAACATATCTTCGTATGGCAAATAACTTATTCGGACACAAAAAAAATCTAGGATCGATCATCCTAGCCTAAATGGCGTTGTAGTGAGAGGAGAAAACGACAAGAAAAAGAAAGCTTCCAAATTCAACTTGGAGATTATTCTAGGGTTTTTAGTATCGCTATTTTTAATCGGATCATGCCTACAGAGCGATACAAAATCCATCGCTAGTCACAAGCAAATAGCAGAAAAGATAGTCGAATTACCAAAAGAGTACCTCTATGGATTTGATAAAAGCACTCATGTTTTTGAGAAAGTGCCGATTAAGAAAAATCAGTTTATTGCAAATATCTTATCTAATCACGGAATAGGATTTAGCCTAATCAATACACTAGAGCAAAAAGCCAAAGATGTATTTAGCGTTACTAAACTCAGAGCGGGCAAAGATCTAGTCTTAGTAAAGTCTGATGAATGCTCTGAAGCTTACTGTGTAATTTACGAACCAGACAGATTTAGCTATGTAAAGTATGATCTTAGAGACTCTGTCAATGTAGAGATCATAGAGAAAGAAGTAGAAACTAAAATTAAATCTACCTCAGGGATTGTGAGTAGTAGTCTTTGGAATGCTCTGGCACAAGACACCTTTAGAGATTTACTTGTAGATAAAATGGAAGATGCTCTTTCATGGTCAGTTAACTTTTACTCAGTACAAGCAGGTGATAAGTTTAAACTCATATATGAAGAGAAGTGGATAGATGATGAGCCCGCAGGAATAGGAAGAGTTTTCGGAGCATATTACGAAAATGAAAAACCTCATTACGCGATCTACTATGAGAACGAAGGCTACAAAGGATTCTACGATCTAGAAGGAAGACCTACAAAAAAAGGATTCTTAAAGACTCCCGTAAAAGCTAGCAGAATATCATCCAGATATAATATGAATAGGTACCACCCTATCTTAAAGAGAAGAAGGCCTCATTATGGCACTGATTACGCTGCAGCTTATGGTACTCCGATAAGGGCAGTAGGTAATGGTGTGATAGAGATAGCAAGTTATACTCGAGGTAACGGCAAATATGTAAAAATGAGACACGACAAAGTGTACCAAACTCAATATCTACACATGACAAGATTTGCTAAAGGAATCAAGCGTGGTGTAAAAGTAAGTCAAGGACAAACTATAGGCTATGTAGGTTCTACTGGGCTTGCTACTGGCCCGCATGTTTGCTTTAGATTCTGGAAAAACGGAAAGCAAGTAGATCATTTGAGAGAGAACTTTCCTCCGCCAGATCCTATGAAAGCTGAAGAGCTTCCTAAATTCATGTTAGTTAAGGATGAGATACAATTTGAGCTAGACAGGATTAAAATTGTGGAAGACCCTGCCCTTACTTACAATGAAGAAGAAGATCAAAACAGTGCTCTTCTTGCCGAAAACCTAAAATAAATATTATGCTTTCTCTAAGGTGAAAGCGAAGGTAGACCCCACTCCAATAGTGCTCCTCACATTGATTGTTTGATTATGAGCTTCTATGATATGTTTCACTATCGACAGTCCTAATCCAGAGCCACCAAACTTGCGAGAGCGACCAGGATCAACTCGATAAAATCTATCAAACAAATGCTTTAAATGTTTCTCCTCTATACCTATCCCGTTATCACTTACCTCTACGAGAATTGAGTCTTGAATATTATTAAAACTTACGGTTACTTCTCCTCCCTCATCTGAGTACCTCACAGAGTTTGTTAATAGGTTAGTAAGCACCTGTCTGATCTTAAACTTATCAGCACGCACCATGAAAGCTTTAGGAAAGGGATTCTTAATGGAAAATGTAATATTACGGGAAGAAGAGTGTATATCTAATTCTTGAAAAACCATCAAAGCCAATTCTTGTATATCAAACTTCTTAAGATCTAGAGTCGCATCTGCTTCTAACTTATTAACCACTTCTAGATCTTTTACGATGTTCTCCAAGCGCTCTGTGTTTTCAGCTGCTTTTTTTAGATATCGTATATTAATCTTATCATCATAAATACCACCTTCTATTAGCGTATGAAGATATCCCTGAATAGAAAAAATAGGAGTTTTTAATTCGTGCGAAACATTGCCTAGGTAATTTCGACGATAAGTTTCTAATTCTTTTAAGTCGGTGATCTCATTTTTAGTTCGCTCTGCCCAATTAAACACCTCATCATCTAAGTCTTTGAGCAAGACCTTATTACCTCGTAGATTTTTGACACCATCTTTTTCATTTAATTGTCGAGTGCTTCTAATCATTTTGTAAATGAGCTGTATGTTTTTAAATACGAAGCGACCTAATAAATATCTTACAATAAGATAGCTTGCAATGATACACCCCAATATAAATGGCAGAATATAACCAAGACTTATATCCAGATTACCATAATTAATAGAGACGATAAAAAATAAGGCATTGAGCAAACCAACTAAAGCTGCAACAAGCAATGAAATTTTGTTTACCGTCAGATTCTCTAACACAAATTTATCGCTGTTTTAACTTTAGTGAATCTTTAAGTTGCTTATAAGGGATCCTTGCTTGAGTCCCTGCCTCATCAGACAATCTTTCTTCTAAGTTCTCCAGACTGTCTTTCAACATATCATATAGGTTGCTATATCTATCAAAATCATTTTGCATTAACCAAATCACAGAATCAAGTTCTTCCTCTTTCAAATTATGAATTCTACAAATTTGAGACTTAAAATCTTGAGCAGCACTATCGCGCACCAACGTTGGGTACTTGTTCACTGCAATATTCGCGAAATTAAGATCTAATAAAAGACTCAATGCTTTATCATCATCAGCAAGCAATGGGTGTAGTTCTTCTTTACAACCCAAAAACAAAACAAAGCAGGAAAGGACAATTAGATGTTTCAATTTATACTTAGTTTTTTAGGATACATAAAAAACTTAAGACTTGAATTAAGCTCAGATAACTCTGCCCAACTCTTAGCATTAGAACTAATAGCTACAATACCACACGTAGGTACATTATCGATAAAATCATTACCGTCCACGAATTTATTGGCGAAATAGGTAAAACCAGGATTATGACCAAAAACTGCAATGGAAGAAGAGGCTTCATTAGCCCCGTAAATAGCGCTGTAAATCTCAGCTTCCCCTGCATGATATAAGGACTTATGATGTTCTACATCTATACCGAATACTATTGAAAACTGCTTAGCAGTCGCTTTTGCTCTTTTTGCTGAGCTAGATATTATCTGATCTAAATGGTCGATATGCTCATCTAACCATTGAGCCATTAAAGGTGCATCTCTTTTGCCTCTTTTATTCAATGGCCGATCAAAATCGTCTAATGTAAGATCGCTCCAAGATGATTTAGCATGTCTTATGAGGTAAAGCGTCTTCATATTTATTAATTAGTCTACTGACTACTATCAATATCCAGCATTATCTGTATATTAAAAGTTTATCTATTGTTAAACGTAAATATCCGAAAATTAATACCGTTTCATACAAAATTGAATTTTTCGAAACTGCCATCCCAGAGCAATACGCTCTCCAAGCAGAAGATCTATACTCAAATGGAAACATAAAAGAACACTCTAAATCAGGTAAATCTAATTGGGCATTCAAATTAGAGGATACAGATACACATGATATTCAAATCAAAGCCTCTGAAAGTACTATCTCAAAAACTAGCTGTTCTTGCCAGATCTATCAAAAGGAACGCCAATGTCAGCATGTATTCGCTTGCTTCTATGAACTACGAAAGCAAATAGAAATAGTAAAACAAGAGAAGCTAGAAAAACAAAAAAATAAACCTAAAAGAAGTTATAGGTCTGGATCTGTCAGGACTTCGGACTTTATCACTAGACTCTCAGAAGGAGAACTCAAAGAATTTGTTAGAAACTACGCTTCTAACGATAAGAAATTTGCAGCTTTTCTTAAGGCACGTTTTGCTCGTAAAATGATAAATCAAAACAATGAGAGTGTTTACAAATCTATACTTGATAGTATCATAGGCCCAATAAGAATTAAAGATCAAAAGATAGGAAGTGCCGAGTTAAGAAATTTTGAATATGTAACTAATGAGCTAGTCCAACAATACGAAGATGCCGTTTCGCTCCAGCAATACACTGAAGGGTTTTTCATCCTTAAGGCTATTTTAAACAAAGGCTGCTATATACATCACAACTCTAAAAAGGAATCTCCAAAGATCATGCAATTGATCGTACAGATCCATACTTTTTTAGATGAGCTATTCTATTGCCCGTTAGCACCCGAGCTGAGACAAAAACTTTACGGATTCGCTCTAGAACTTGCTCAAAAATCCTACTACAAAATACTCGATAACACGCTCAATATTTTTGAAATATTATACACGCATAAAAAGGAAGATAAAGAATACAAACTCATACATGAGGCAGCTAGCATCAAAAAAGAACAACTCAACTTGGACGCTACAAGTAGTGTATTCCTAGATGGTTTTCTACTTAGGATGGACTGGAGTGATAACAACTATGATAGTAAAGAATTCCTACGTTACCCACTAGAATATCAAAATAAAGTTATAGATCTACTTATAGCTTTAGAAGCCTATGACCCTGCCATACAAGTGTTAGAGGATATCATAGCAGAAAACAGGAACGTATCCAGATTCGTAAAAGAAAAACTTATCTACGCATACGGACTGGCTGAGAAAGACAAACTTTATCAACAGGCAATCATTGAATATTTTATAGCATATAAGAATCCTAAATACTTGAAAATTATACAGGATAAAACAGGTGATAAATGGCAGAAAACCAAGAAGGCGTTTCTAAAGAGTATAGGAACTGTAGAAGACGAAATATCACGTGACTTCCTTAAGGCTAAATTATTGTACGAGACTGGGGATCATGATAACCTCATAGAGATTTTCGAAACTATACCTGACTTAACCACCTCTATGGCTGTAGATAGAGAGATAATTAAAATGTATCCTGATAGAGTTATCGATTCATACTTTAAAAAATCATGCGATGTACTAGAAAACTATGTAGGGACATCTGCTTCTACTAAAATAAAACAGCTGCTTAATCACATCGAAAACGTTTCCGATTATAAATTAAAAGGCAAACTATTTAATATGATTAAAAACCACTATGTACACAGACCACAGCTTCTAACTGAGCTAATTTCTGTGGGATAATTTCGTTAATTTTGACCGCTTGTTAATCTAGATATTATGGCTAAACCTCTTTTTGAAGGATGTATTTTTGACTTAGATGGTGTCATTGTAGACACTGCTAAATACCACTTCCTTTCTTGGAATAAATTAGCCAGAAATCTAGGCTTTGAAATCAAAGAAGAAGACAACGAACAACTTAAGGGCATCAGTAGAGTAGACTCCCTAGAAATAGTATTGAAAATTGGCAACTATACCCTACCTCAAAAAGAGAAATTAAAATGCCTTAAGTCTAAGAATGACTACTATCTAGAGTATGTGCAAAAACTAACTGCTAAGGATGCTCTACCTGGTGTAGAGGAATTTTTACAAGAGTTAAAAAAAGAATCATATAAAATCAGCTTAGGTTCTGCTTCAGCTAATGCCAGAGGAATTATTGACAAATTGAATTTCACTCAATACTTCCATGCTATTGTAGATGGCACAGACGTACAAAAAAGCAAACCGCACCCTGAAGTGTTTTTAAGAGCTTCTGCACTTTTACAAATAGACCCTAAAAAGATTGTTGTTTTTGAAGATGCTCAGAAAGGAATAAAAGCAGCTCACTCTGCAGGTTGCTTAGCAGTTGGGGTTGGTGATCCAGAAGTATTGTCAGAAGCAGATATTAATATCAAGGGATTCAAAGGCTACTCTATGAATGATCTAATTCGTAGCCTCAGCGAACTAGCTGCCAAGTAAATGAAAGATTACATAGTACACGATCCTTGGAAAATAATAGAGGACAAATTCTATCCTGAACACAACAGAATTACAGAAAGTCTATGCAGTCTCGGGAATGGGTTCTTTGGACAACGTGGAAATTTTGAAGAACACTATAGTGGTGACAGTCTCCAAGGCAATTATATCTCAGGTATATACTATCCAGATAAGACGCGCGTAGGCTGGTGGAAAAACGGATACCCAGAGTACTTCGCTAAAGTGCTCAACACAGTAAACTGGATAGGACTTGATATATGGATTAATAAGCAAAGGCTTGACTTAGCAACTTGTAAAATCTCATCCTTCAACAGGACACTCGACATGCAGCATGGTGTGCTGTCCAGAACTGTAGAACTAGAATTACCCAAAGGAGAACAAATAAAAATTAGCACTGTAAGATTTATCAGTTATGCTATCAAAGAACTAGGCTGCAGCCATTACACCATAGAAGCGATCAATAATGATTTAGATATTAAGATAAGACCTTATCTAGATTTTGATGTAAAAAATGAAGACTCAAATTATGATGAAAAATTCTGGGTCGAAAATGAAAAGCAGATCAATGACGATGGCGGTTATATTATCGCAGAAACTAAAAAAACAGCTTTTAAAGTTTGTGCTAACTATAAATTCAACATCACAGGTGGAGATAAAACAGCTAGCGATCAAAGTGTCGAAAGAACAAATTATATAGCAAAGCAATTAAGTCTAAAACTACATAAAGGCGACAGTATCGCTATAAATAAGATGGTTGCAATAACTACTTCCTTCCACCATCCAGATGCGAACTTAGAGCACCTATCTAAAGATTTATTGAACCTCCACTCACACAGAGGATTTGATGAGAGCCTAAAGGATCATATTGCAGCTTGGGAAAGTAAGTGGGCACAAAGTGATATACAAATCACTGGTGATGTCGCCGCTCAGCAAGGTATACGATTTAATCTCTTCCATCTCAATCAAACCTACACTGGAGATAACCCAAAGTTGAATATCGGGCCTAAAGGATTTACGGGAGAGAAATATGGTGGCAGCACCTACTGGGACACCGAGGCATATTGTCTCCCATTCTATCTTAGCACAGCTCCACAGCAAGTCGCCAAAAACTTATTAGTATACCGATATAATCACTTGCAGAAGGCGATTGAGAATGCAGAACTACTAGGGTTTAAAGACGGTGCTGCGCTATACCCTATGGTTACGATCAATGGTGAAGAATGCCATAACGAATGGGAAATTACATTCGAAGAAATCCATAGGAATGGAGCGATCGCTTACGCTATCTATGATTACATAAGATATACTGGCGATGATAGCTATCTGAAAGAGGGAGGACTGGAAGTTCTTATTGGAATAGCTAGATTCTGGGCGCAGCGAGTTAACTGGTCAGAGGAAAAACAGCAGTATGTCATACTAGGAGTCACAGGGCCTAATGAGTACGAGAATAATGTGAATAACAATTGGTATACAAATGTAATAGCTACTTGGTGCTTAGAATTCTGCACGGAGTCAATCGAAAATATATCAAAGGAAAAAGAAGCTTGGGAAGCGATCAAAACAAAGACAAATTTTGAAGATGAAGAAATAGAAAAATGGACTGATATCAGAAGCAAAATTTTTCTTCCGACAAGTAAAGAGAAAGGAATCAAACTACAGCAGGATGGATTCTTGGACAAGGAGATTTTACCAGTATCAGCTATCCCCGAAAATGAGACACCTATCAACCAGCATTGGTCATGGGATAGGATTTTGCGTTCGTGCTATATCAAACAAGCTGATGTATTACAAGGCATGTACTTCTTAGAAGACAGGTTTACTACAGAAACAATAAAGAAAAACTTTGAGTATTA
>CALFUQ010000255.1 GCA_937929885.1 uncultured Saprospiraceae bacterium | reverse complement strand
CTAAGAGTCCAAGCCCATAAAAATTTAAATCCCTCATCCAATAATGTATCGAGTTTAAAAATCCTCATACTCGGTGGCACTAGTTTTTTAGGACCTCATCAAATATCTTATGCACTAGATAGAGGGCATCAGGTCTCCATTTTTACCAGAGGGAAAACTATACCTAAAGTCCATCCCGAAGTTTTCTCAAAAGTAGAACAACTAGTAGGAGATCGGGAAGATAATTTAGAAGCGCTTAAAAATAGAAAATGGGATGTGGTCATTGATAACTCCGGTCGAAAAACTAAGTGGACAGAGGATGCAGCAAAGTTGCTCGTCAATAATGTTGGGGTTTATATGTACACTTCATCCATAAGTGTTTACTATCCATATTTTGGCGATGATTTTTCGGAGTCGCGAGAACTAGTTACAGAAATTCCTGTAGACGCACTTGAGGGAGATAAGAGAACATATGAGTACGGTGTAATGAAGGCTACTTCAGAAATCGTAACGCGAAAAGTATTTGGGGATGATCGTTCAATTATTGTCAGACCTACATTGATTGTTGGTCCTGGTGATCGTACTGATCGTTTTCCTTATTGGTTAGCAAGATTAGAAAAAGGTGGTAAAGTAATTGTACCTGGTAAGCCAAATGAAGTTGTGCAATTTATCGATGTGAGAGATCTATCGGAGTGGATGATAAGATTGTTAGAGCAAAAGGCTACAGGTACATACAATGGAGTAGGCCCTGCATCACCGATGACTACCAATGCTTTCGTGCATGGTATCCATGCAAGCTATAATTCACCTATCGAATATGTGCAAATCGATGATACAGATTTCTTAACTGAGAATGGTATAATTGGAATTCAACCTTGGGTTATTCAATTACCAAAATATGCAGGTATGTCACGAAGTGATAATACTAAGGCGATTCAGAATGGACTTACTTTTAGATCTTTATCAGACACTGTCCAAGCTACCAAAGAGTGGTGGTATTCTGAAGCAGTTTCTCAAGAACGGCGTGATAACATTCTAACAAAAGATGGTTCAGTGATGCTTAAGGAGAAAAGAATGATAGAACAATGGCAAGCTAGAACTTTAAAGTAAACATGAAGTCACTAATTACAAGGCAAACAAATCTTCCTGCTCACGTAATTCAATTCAGTAGGTTTTTAAGAGATAACGCGTTTGTTATCGGGCCTGATGAGGAAGCTGATATCCTAAATTCCTTGAGTCAAATAGTGCCACAATCTTTTGATCAACAAAAAGCAGTATATAAATCTATCCTAGTAAAAAACCGTAAGCAATTTGTGCAATTTGACGAACTCTATATTCAATACTGGGAAGAACTTTCTAGGGCAGAGGATAGCAAGGAAAAGAACCTACTTGAAAAAACACAAAAGCCCCAGAAAACTGCTGGGCAAAATTCAAATCTACAAGTATTAAAACAATGGCTATATGGAGGGAGAATAGACGAAGAAAAAAATATTGCTACCTACAGCGCATTCGAAGCGCTAAGCAAAAAGGATTTTGCAAGTTTCATAAGTGATGAACAGAAGGAGTTGCTACAGATCATAAAGATCATTGCTCAACGCATGGCAAATAAGGTAAGTAGAAGATTCACTAAATCTAAATCAAAGAGACAGTTAGATTTAAGTCGTACAATTAAGAAATCAATAAAAAATGGCGTAGAGATAAATCAGTTTTACTTCAAAGAACAGCAAAAGAGAAAAGTCAATTTAGTATTGATATGCGACGTCAGTAAGTCTATGGAACTGTATAGCCAATTCTTGATTGAGTTTATGTACGGCTTTCAGCAGGTAGTGGATAAGTTACACACCTTTGCGTTTAGTACAAGCTTAATCTCTCTTACCCGAGCACTCAAAGATGGAGATTACGAACAAGTATTAAGTAACTTATCAGAGCAAGTTCCACATTGGTCAGGAGGAACTAGGATTGGTGAATCACTCTATACCTTCAAGCAAAAATATGGTCAACGCTTACTCAATAAAGATTCCATAGTAATCATCTTGAGTGATGGATGGGATACAGGAGATATCGATCTACTAGAATCTAGCATCAAATATATCCATAAGAAAAGCGATAGAGTGATATGGTTAAATCCGTTAGCTGGTAATCCTGATTATAAACCTAGTACCCGTGGCATGGAAGTGTGCATGCCCTTTATAGATGTATTTACTTCTGCACATAACCTGGATTCACTAAGGCAAATAACTAAGTACTTAAAAAAGAGAAAGCACAAACCTAAGTTTAGTCATTAAGCATCTATAGATTATACTTAGTATAATCATTTCGAATTCCTATCTTGATGTAATCAACATATTATTTGTATGAGGTGGTATTACATATGTCTTTTTCTGGTCTTTAGTTTGCTTGGTTGTCAATCTGATGAGGTAAAGATTAATGAAGATCCTGATTGGGCTCATTACCTAGGTGATAATTCTAGTTCTCAATTCAAGTATTTTGATGAAATTAATAAGAGTAATGCATCCCAGCTTAAGGTTGCTTGGACCTATAATTCACTAATAGATACAAGTCAGCAAACTCAAATACAAACCAATCCTCTAATTATTGATGGTATCTTATATGGTGTTTCTCCGATGCTCCATCTTTTTGCATTAGACGCTGCTACAGGCAAAGAAATTTGGAGATTTAATCCTAATGAGGATGCATTCAAAGGTTCGTTTCTCGGAGGTGTGATTCGTGGTCTAGTTTATCATGAGCAAAATAATACTCCAACAATCATGTACTCACCTGGGCATTACTTGTTTTCAGTAAATGCAAAAACTGGTGAGCCAATTTCTGGTTTTGGTGAAGGAGGTAAGGTTAATCTTAAAGACGGATATGATAGAGATATGACTGATTATTATATGACCGCAAATACACCTGGAGTGGTTTACAAAGATCTGTATATACTCGGTAATCGAGTTAGTGAATCTACTGGTGCATTCCCTGGACACCTGAGAGCATTTGATTTGACTACAGGTGAGATTAGGTGGACATTCCATACCATCCCGCAGCCTGGAGAGTTTGGATATGATACTTGGCCCGCTGATGCTTTCAAAACATCAGGCGGTGCAAATCCCTGGGCAGGCTTAAGTTTGGATGAAGAGAGAGGGATTGTTTTTGTGCCTACTGGTTCTGCATCTTTTGATTTTTATGGTGGAGATCGTATTGGTGAAAATTTATTTGCTAATTGTATTGTCGCACTTAATGCAGCAACTGGAGAGCGCATATGGCATTACCAAACTGTACATCATGATCTCTGGGATAAAGATCTACCAGCACCGCCGAATCTCATGACCATCAAGGTAGATGGGGTAGACATAGATGTCGTAGCCCAAATTACAAAATCAGGCTTCCTCTTTGTCTTGGATCGAGAAACAGGAGAACCGATCTATCCTATAGAGGAAGTGAAAGTGCCAAAGTCTAATCTCTCAGGAGAAGAGGCTTGGCCTACACAACCAGTCCCTACAGTGTACCCAATGATCTCTCAGACTAAGATGACTGAAGATAACCTGGCGATAAGAAGTGAGCAAGCAGCGCAATATGCTAAAGGGGTTTGGAACACCTCCTTGAAAGGTTCTCAGTTCATTCCGTTTGATACGATACCTCAGATATTTTTTCCTGGCTTAGATGGCGCGGGTGAGTGGGGTGGTGCTGCGCATAGCAAAGACGATAATACACTCTATGTTAATTCTAATGAACAACCTTGGTTACTGAGTATGGAGAAAGTAGAACCCGCTCCAAGAGGAGAACGGGTTTATAAAACTAAATGCCTTAGTTGTCATGGTAAAGAATTACAAGGCAATCAATTGTTTGGAAATGTACCATCGCTCGTGGATCTCAAATCTAGACTGCCAAGAGATGTAATTGCTATGACCATAAAGCAGGGAAGAGGTATAATGCCTGCGTTCACGCTCAAAGAAAAAGAACTGGATGCAGTTATAGATTTTATACTTGGAGAAGAAGATCCTAATGATATTGTAGCTAGTGATGATAGTTGGCCTTATCCATATCGTTTTTCTGGATATGCTAAGGCAGTTGGACCTGATGGCTATTCTATATTTCAACCACCGTGGGGTCAGCTAACTGCGATTGATATGGATAATGCTAAGATTAAATGGCAAGTCCCATTTGGTAATGTAGATGATTTAGATATTGCTGGCCATGCAGTTACAGGTACAGAAAATTATGGAGGTCCTGTGGTTACTTCAGGAGGTGTACTTTTTATTGCAGCTACTCAGGATGAAAAGTTTAGAGTATTTGATCGTGAAACGGGCGAGACCCTCTACGAATCAAAACTACCACATGCGGGATATGCTACACCTGCAACTTATATTGTAAATGGAAAACAATATGTAGTCATTGCATGTGGTGGCGGTAAGTTAGGGACAGATTCAGGAGATACTTATGTCGCCTTTTGTTTGTGATATAATTCATTATCAATATTGGATTTAGTAAGCTAAAAGAAAAATATGGATGAAGAGCTAAATAGGATTTTAAAAGGGTTAGTCCTTTTGGGTTTATTGTTGAGTTGTTTATGCTGTAAGCAGAGCTCTGATAAAATGTCAAATAACCCCCCTAACATATTATGGATCGTTTTAGAAGACACAGCACCCCTCTTTGGTTGTTATGATGAGACATTAATAAAAACTCCTAATGTAGATGATCTTGCAAAGCAAGGGGTGAAATATGAAAATGCCTTTATGCCTGCACCTGTTTGCTCACCTTGTCGTTCTTCAATTATTACTGGTGTAATGTCTACTACTTTAGGGATGCATAATCATCATAGCGCGAGGACAGAAGAAGCTGCAATTTATCTTCCAAGTCACATCAAGACAATTCCAGAAATATTTAAACAAGCTGGATACTTTACATTTAACAATGGAAAGGATGACTATAACTTTACCTACGATAGAATAGCCCTTTATGAGCAGGACTATAAGTATCACCCCTTGTACGGTAAGAGTGGAGTGCATTTGGATTTATCATCACTAAAAGACAATGCTCCTTTTTTTGGTCAAATACAGCTTTCTGGTGGTAAGGAAATATTTAAATCAAATTTTAAAGATCTTGTAAAAACTCCAGTCGATCGATCACTGATTAAACTACCACCTTACTTACCTAATCATCCTGTTATCATCGAAGAATATGCAAATCACTTAGATGCAATTCAAGTTACTGATGTAAGGGTAGGTGAGATAATGCAGCAGTTAAAAGAAAGTGGTGTTTTGGAAAATACAATAGTTTTCTTTTTCTCAGATCATGGCATGCGCTTGACTAGAAACAAACAATTTTTATATGAAGGTGGACTTAAGGTTCCACTAATTATTTCAGATTTCACTAATTCTAAACGAATAAAATCGGATGCAATTGAAGAAGGTTTGGTCAGTGGTATTGATCTAGGTCCTACTTCATTGGCATTAGCTGATATTGCTATTCCAGAGTATATAGAAGGAAGAAATATTTTTGATGATACTAACGAACGAGAATTTGTAATCTCGACTAGAGATCGTTGTGACTTTACCATAGATAGAATTAGATCCGTTAGGTCAGCCAACTTTAAATACATACGGAATTTCATGACGGAACGTCCTTACACACAGTTAACTTATATGGATGTGAGTGAGGTGCCATTCGTTATGACTATGAAACAGTTGCATCAAGAAAACAAACTAGATAGTGTCCAGGCATTATTTTTTAAAGATACAAGACCTAAACACGAGCTGTATAATTTAAGGGAAGACCCATTCGAATTATATAACCTCGCTAACAACGCTGAGTATTTAGATGACCTACAAGAGCATATCAATATTTTAGATGATTGGATGAAAGAAACTGATGACAAAGGACAGTATCCTGAGAACGAGGAAAATCTGAAATTAATGTTAGGAATCTGGGGAGACTTTGCTTTTAATCCTGAGTACGATATCCTCAAAGAGAAGTATAAGGGTTTAGCTGGATCCCAGATAGAATTAAAAAATCATAAGTGGAAAACAGTAGATTCAAAAAATTAAAAACTCAGCAATCAAAATATAATTGATATTACAAGTTTGCAAAGAATTTAATGCTAAGAAACTTTATCCCATGCTTTGAATAGAATTATTGCACCTATTAGAGATACACCAGTCATAATCAATGCTTGTGATACATTCCCATAAATCCAATTACCAGTAGCAAACAATGCTGCATAAACCGTGAAGGTTCCAATCAACATGCACAATATCCCAAGGGCAAGACCTCCTTCTCCTTGTTCCATTGTTATACCCTGAGCTTTAGCACGATCTATTACAGCATTCCATCCATTTCCTCCAGGCTTTATTTTTTGATGAAATGATCTTAAAGTTTCTTCATCCGTTTGGGGAGTTAAAAATGTAGCTAATATCCAGATAATGGTTGTAAGTAATGCACCGATTACAATAGTCTTCCATCCTTCAATTCCGTGATCATAGAAAGTAAAATATGCAGCTATGAATAATGACGCGATCATCGCCACGATCTCAGTCATCGCGTTAATCCTCCACCAAAACCATCTCAGGATATAAATTAATCCAGTTCCAGCACCAAGTAGTAATAAATAATTGAATGCCTGTTGAGCATCAGTAAGCAATAATCCTAAGCCCAATCCTAAGACTGCAGATAGGATGGTAAATCCTTGCCCTGCCCTGACCAATTGTTTTTGGGTAGCATCTGGATTAATAAAACGCTGGTATACATCATTTACAAGATAAGATGCTCCAAGATTAAGCTGTGTAGACATAGTACTCATAAAGGCTGCAACCAGAGATGCTGCTACTAAGCCTAATAAACCTGAAGGTAGGAGAGTAAGCATCGCAGGGTAGGCAACATCATGGCCTACTTTGTCTTCAGATAGATTGGGGAAAGTTTCCCTTATGGATTCAAGATCTGGAAATATGATCAAGGACGCCAATGCAATCAAAATCCATGGCCATGGACGTAATGCATAATGTGCAGCATTATACAGTAATGTTGCACCTACAGCATTTTTCTCATCCTTAGCACTAAACATGCGCTGAGCAATATAACCACCACCACCTGGTTCTGAGCCTGGGTAATAAGAAGCCCACCACTGTACTGCTAGTGGAACAATCAATACAGGCACGACTATCGCTGGGTCAGAAAAATCTGGGAAAATATTTGTCTTTGTACTCACAACAGCATGAGATAATAGACCATCTAATCCACCTATCTCAGGCAATCCTAGTACATATATACATGCCCAGACAGAGCCTATCATGGCTAAAATAAACTGAACGAAATCTGTGATGATTACAGCTTTAAGCCCTCCTAGTGTGCTATAAAGTAAAGTAACAGATCCTGCAATCAATAATGTCAACCATCCAGGCATGCCCAATACAATCTCTCCAAATTTAATAGCAGCTAATGCTACACCTCCCATGACAAGTACATTAAAGATCAGCCCTAAATACAATGCTCGAAAACCACGCAAGAACGCAGCTGCTTTACCGCTGTATCTCAGCTCGTAAAATTCTACATCTGTCATGACCATCGATCTCCTCCATAATTTAGCATAGACGAAAACTGTTAACATCCCAGTTATCAGAAATACCCACCACGCCCAGTTACCAGCGACTCCATCTTCTCTTACAAATCCAGTAACTAAATTGGGAGTATCTGCAGAAAAAGTTGTTGCGACCATCGAAATCCCAAGTAACCACCATGGCATATTTCTACCAGATAAAAAGAAATCCGAAACATTAGATGATGACTTGCGAGATAACGCGATACCTATAACTAACACAAACAAAAAATAAGCTGCAACAATAGTCCAATCAAGAGTAGTAAGAGTCATTTCAACAGATTTGCAATTAGTTTGTAAAGTATCATTTTACAGAACTAATATTGAACAACCTCTAATGTTTTTATTTAGAAATTACTGTGCTTTTGTAGTGGATTTGGCTGTGCTTTTTTCTTTGCCTTTAATTATGTGGAATGAACAATTGCTAAAATGTTATAATCTATTCTTTAATTATGGGTTTTCGCATTAGTACTATCTGATATTTTTCTTGTACGCAAATGGTCTTTGCTTGGCTTGTCGAATATGCGGAAATCTAAAAATGAGAATTTCTGATTTGACTTTTAAGCCATTAAGGAATCATCAGAATAGTTCTGTTAAGTTAGGAAGATTTATGCAGAGTGGAACGTCTTAAATCTGATTTCATGTATCTATTCATTGTTATGCATATTGTTATCAAAATTTTATTAGATACCAAGGAATTTTTATTATTCTTATAATCTATGGCAGTCCATCCACTCGCAGGTAAAACAGCAACTAAAGAACAACTGGTTAATATCCCAGAACTAATTACAAGCTACTTTAAGCAAGATCCTGATATATCAAAGAGGGAACAGAGAGTTTCCTTTGGAACTTCTGGTCATCGTGGCACTTCACTTGCAAACTCTTTTAACGAGCAACATATCTTGGCTACCACACAAGCTATTTGTGATTACCGTATAAAGCAAAAAATAACTGGACCTGTTTTTATGGGTATCGATTCGCACGCTTTATCTACACCTGCTCAAGCTACTGCACTAGAAGTACTTGCAGCTAATGAGGTGACGACTATGATTGCTGCTAACGATGAATACACACCAACTCCTGCAGTAAGTCATGCCATCTTAGTTTATAACAAAGGCAGAAAAACAGGACTTGCGGATGGTATAGTCATAACCCCCTCTCATAATCCCCCTACAGATGGTGGATTTAAATACAATATGACCAATGGAGGACCTGCAGAAGGGTCAGTGACTTCTTGGGTCGAGTCAAGAGCAAATGAAATATTAGAAAATAAACTCAGAGCGGTAAAAAGAATTCCGCTCAGTAAAGCATTAACTGCTGACACAACTCAGCGATATGATTATATTAATGCTTACACTGGTGATCTAGACCAGGTAATAGATACCAAACTGCTTAAGGAGTCTGGTATTAGTATGGGAGTAGATCCACTCGGAGGTGCAGGAGTTAACTATTGGCAAAGAATAGCTGACCGCTACGATCTTAATTTGACTGTGGTAGATGACTCCGTAGACCAAACTTTTAGTTTTATGTCTTTAGACTGGGATGGGAAGATCAGAATGGACCCTTCTTCTCAGTATGCAATGCAAAGGCTAATACGATTGAAGGATAAATTCCCAGTAGCATTCGCATGCGATACCGATCATGATCGTCATGGGATAGTTACGCAGACTGCTGGGCTGATGCAACCTAACCATTACTTGGCTGTTGCCATTAACTATTTGTTCCAAAATAGACCTAAGTGGGGATCATCAACTGGCATCGGGAAAACTTTAGTAAGCAGTCAGATGATCGATCGAGTAGCTAAGAAGCTGGGACGTACACTAGTAGAGGTACCCGTAGGTTTTAAATGGTTTGTGGATGGACTCTATGATGGTAGCCTAGGGTTCGGTGGAGAAGAAAGTGCAGGAGCCTCATTTTTAGATAGAGAGGGGAAGGTCTGGTCTACTGATAAGGATGGGATTATTGCTGCATTACTCGCAGGAGAAATTACTGCAAGCACAGGTAAAGATCCAGCCGAGATTTATAAGGAGTTTACTCATGAGTTTGGAGAACCTGTGTACGATCGTATAGATGCACCTGCAACTCCTGAGCAAAAAGATAAACTTAAAAAACTATCTCCTGAGCAAATCACTTCTTCTGAACTAGCTGGAGAAAAGATCATAAACATTCTAACCAATGCTCCAGGTAATGATGCTGCAATAGGTGGTTTAAAAGTAGAAACAGCTAATGGGTGGTTTGCGGCTCGCCCATCTGGCACAGAGAATATCTATAAGATTTATGCAGAAAGTTTTAAAGGGACTGAGCATTTGCAACAGCTTCAAGAAGAAGCGCAAAAAGTTGTTAATGATGCTATAGCTTAAGCTTGCTTAAAGAAATCCGAACTGATTTTAGTAGAGCCAGATATCTATTAGAACTCCTAAGAAAAGTTAGGGTAAATAAAATTTGAACATAACATTTTATACAATAATTATACTTGGAGTGATGCTTTATAAGTATATCTTACTTTCAGACGAAATTAGAAGGGAAAACAATGGCAAACGAGATTAAAAACCACAGTCTATTTACTGATTTTGATATTGATCTATTCAATGCTGGCAAACATTTTAAGCTTTACGAAAAGTTTGGGAGCCACATTATTGACAAGGATGGAGAGCAAGGTGTATACTTTGCGGTTTATGCGCCTTCAGCAAAAAAAGTAGAAGTTATAGGAAGCTTTAATAATTGGGAAGGGACTAATCAAGAGTTATTTGTTAGATGGGATAGTTCTGGAATTTGGGAAGGCTTTATAGCTGGTGTAAAGAAAGGTGATTTATATAAGTATCGTATCTCTTCTAATCATGATTCTAAGATTAGAGAGAAGGCAGATCCGTATGCAAGGATGTATGAAATGCCTCCCAAGTCTGCAAGTGTGGTTTGGACTGACGATCATCATTGGAAAGATAAATCATGGATGCAAAACCGAGGAGCATCTAATAGTCTTGATGCACCTATATCAGTTTATGAACTGCACATTGGTAGTTGGAAAAAAAATGTAGAAGAAGGACGCTCTCTTCACTATAAAGAATTGGCAACAGAGTTAGTCGAATACGTGAAGGATATGAACTACACACATGTGGAATTCTTGCCCATCATGGAGCACCCATACTATCCTTCATGGGGTTACCAATGCACTGGATTCTTTGCGCCTACAAGTAGGTATGGAAATCCTGAAGAGTTGAAGGTATTGGTAGATGCTTTGCATCAAGCAGGAATCGGAATTTTCTTTGATTGGGTACCAGCTCATTTCCCAAGTGATGAACATGCCTTGGCTGATTTTGATGGTAGTGCTTTGTATGAGCATCCAGATCCCAAGAAGGGTACACATCCTGACTGGAAGACATTAATCTTTAATTATGAGCGTCCTCAGATTAGATCATTCTTGATTTCTAGCGCACACTTTTGGTGTGACTTGTATCATGCAGATGGCATACGTGTAGATGCAGTAGCCTCCATGATATATCTAGATTATTCTAGAAACGATGGTGAGTGGGAAGCAAATGAATTTGGAGAGAATGAGTATCTCGCAGCGATCGAAATGATAAAAGATCTTAACTTATCTATCTATAAGGAGTATCCTGACATCCAAATGATAGCAGAAGAGTCCACTGCATTTTTTGGAGTGACTAGACCTGTGTATTTAGGTGGCTTAGGGTTTGGACTTAAGTGGATGATGGGCTGGATGAATGATACGCTGGAGTATATAGAGAAGGAGCCAATATACAGGAGATATCATCAAGATGATATTACTAGGAGTTTACTTTATGCTTTTTCTGAGAATTATATTTTGCCATTATCTCATGACGAAGTGGTGCATGGTAAAAAATCCATGTTATCAAAAATGCCTGGAGATGATTGGCAAAAATTTGCAAATCTGCGGTTACTCTACACCTACATGTATACTCATCCTGGCCAGAAGATAAATTTCATGGGTGGGGAGGTTGCGCAGCCTGAAGAGTGGGACGTAGATAACAGTGTATCGTGGGATTTACTCGAACATGCTCCACACAAAGGCATGCAATCGCTCGTAAGAGATCTTAATAAGTTTTATCGATCTGAGCCTTGTCTTTACAAGTATAATTATGGGTCAGAAGGATTCGAATGGTTAGAAATGTCAGATGCTGATAACTCTGTGCTTGCTTATATGCGAAAGACTGATGATGATTATGTCATAGTCATCTTGAATTTTACGCCGACCAAGCACGATGCATATGAGATAGGTGTGCATGAGAATCGTCCGCTAGAAGAAGTGTTTAGTTCTGATAATGATAAATATTATGGAAGTGGATCACTGAACGGAAATGTGTTTAAGCCAACTAGTAAATCAGTTCATGGTAAACCGTTTTCCATTCATGTTACCTTACCCTCACTTGCAGGGATTATCCTTAGGCCAAAGAAATGATTAACGTTCTTCATATCTCCTCCGAATGTTATCCTGCGGCTAAAGCAGGGGGGATGGGTGATGTAGTAGGATCACTGCCAATCTATTTGAATGAAGCTGACGTAAAGGCTTCAGTTGTAATCCCTAAGTATAGTAACAAGTGGTTTAAGGGAGAATCATTTAGTCTTATCGCTAAAGGAAAGTTTAGTTTAGGTAAAGAGACTA
Source organism: uncultured Saprospiraceae bacterium (assembly GCA_937929885.1). Taxonomy (GTDB): domain Bacteria; phylum Bacteroidota; class Bacteroidia; order Chitinophagales; family Saprospiraceae; genus CALFUQ01. Next base: position 4,136 of record CALFUQ010000255.1, on the reverse strand, counting down.
TAAAATATCGAGTAGAGAAATTGGTAAGTAAGAATCTTGGCTTTCCATTTTATTGCATTGATATTCCTGGCAAGTTTGATCGTCCTCAGGTTTATCTTGGTGATGATGGAGAAGCATTTCCTGACGAACCAGAGCGTTATTTAAGTTTTCAGATCGCTGTATTAGAATGGCTTAGTAAAAGCAAACAAGAATTCGATGTCTTGCATTGTCATGATCACATGACAGGCCTGATAACTTTCATGGTAAAGTATGTCAAGAAATATAAAGCCCTAAAAGATTTACCTACATTTTTTACTATTCATAATGGTCAGTATCGTGGAGAGTGGAACTGGAGTTATGGTGATCTATTACCAAAGTATGAAGAGAAGCACAAGGGAATGCTCGATTGGGATGATAAAATAAACGGACTTGCAACAGCTATAAAGTGCGCATGGACGGTTAATACCGTTTCCCCTTCATACATGAAAGAATTGGTAGCCGATTTAGGAAGTCTCACGCCTTTGATCCAAGAAGAAAAAGCAAAGAGCAAAGGAATCTTGAATGGAATAGATGATCAAGTTTGGGATCCAAGATCTGATAAGCTACTTGATAATCATTTGCAGAAAGGAGATTGGGATCAATTTAAATCAAAAAACAAAAAGGCACTTTGCAAGAAAGTGAAACTTGATGATAAGAAGGTGTTGGTGAGTTTTATAGGACGATTCGCTTATGAGAAAGGTGCTGACCTTCTTGCTCCTGCCATAGATCAATATTTGAGAAGAGAACAGGATATTAATTTTATGATCTTAGGGTCGGGGAGTAACGATATAGAAGAAGATGTAAAATCACTAGCAAAAAAATATCCTAAGAATGTAGCATGTACGATCGCATACAATGAAAAGTTAGCAAGAGAAATATATGCAGGCTCTGATTTTTTAGTCATGCCATCGAGGTTTGAGCCGTGCGGACTTAACCAAATGTTCAGCATGCGTTACGGTACGATTCCTGTGGTGAGATCTACAGGTGGTTTGATCGATACCGTTCCTGATCTAGAAAAAAATGGTAATGGTATTGCATTTGAAGATGCATCCGTTATCGACATATTACTTGCTTTGACAAGAGTGTCAAAACTATACATTGATAAAAAGAAATTCAATAAGTTAAGAGATAAGATTGTGGAATTGGATTTCTCATGGGGACGCTCAGCTCAAGATTATATAGACCTTTATAAAGCATTCATTAAATAATAACACCTTATGACTGACAAGACAGTTGCATTAATTCTAGGGGGAGGAGTAGGATCTCGACTATATCCATTGACAAAGGATCGCTCAAAACCAGCTGTTCCGATTGCAGGGAAGTATCGTTTGATAGATATCCCGATAAGCAACTGTATTAATGCTAAGATTAATAAGATGTTCGTGTTGACGATGTTTAATTCTGCATCACTTAATAAGCATATAAAAAACACTTATCACTTCGATAATTTTTCTAGTGGCTTTGTAGATATCATGGCAGCAGAACAGACTAGAGATAGTAAGGATTGGTTTCAGGGTACAGCTGATGCAGTAAGGCAAACTTACGGTAGATTAAAGACTGTAGATTATGAGCATGTACTGATTTTATCAGGAGATCAATTATATAAACTAGACTTTGAGTCTATTTTAGAATATCATGTTAAAGAAGGGGCTGATGTTACGGTTGCGACCATTCCTGTAGTGGCAAAAGATGCTACTGGATTTGGTATTATGAAAGTCAATGAAAAGGGTTTCGTAGATGCATTTGTAGAAAAACCATCAGCAGATGTAGTAGAACAATGGAAATCTGCATTACCAGAAAAGTATACGAGTCAAGATAAGCACTACTTAGCATCGATGGGGATCTATGTGTTTAGTAAGAAAGTAATGCAAAGTCTGTTTGATGAAAATCCAGAAGCAAATGATTTTGGTAAAGAGATAATTCCTTATGCTGTTGATAATGAAAAGTATAAAGTTGGAAGTTATCCTTACGATGGTTATTGGGCGGATATTGGAAGCATTAGTTCCTTCCATGAAGCTAATTTGAGGTTGACAGGATTTTTACCCGAGTTTCATCTTTACGATAACGCTGATAAACTATATACTCATGCAAGAGCGCTCGCACCATCTAAGTTTTTCAGTACGCTAATTAATCATGGATTGATATCAGAAGGCTGCATTTGTCACGCTAAAGAATTGTCACGATGTGTCATAGGTATTAGATCAAGGATAGGGCAAAATACCGTAATCAGAGATTCTATTATCATGGGTAATGATTATTACCAAACAGTAGATGATTTTGAGAACCTAGAAGACAATGAGTTGCTGGGTATAGGTAATAACTGTTTTATTCAGAATGCTATTATCGATAAAAATGTGCGTATCGGCCATTCAGTGAGTATTAAAGGAGGGGATGGATTAGAAGATATGGAAACCAATGAGTACTGTATCAGAGATGGTATTGTAATTGTAAAAAAGGGCGCTGTAATACCATGGAATAGTATGATCGGCGTTCAGGACAAGACATAACAGCAAGCGATATGGTAACGTTTACGGCTATCTACTTAGCAAATATTCTGTAAAACTTAGGTTATTGCTATTAAACAGAATTATATATTTGCAGTCCTTAATAGTTAAGAACAACTATTTTTAAAAAACTAAGATACTCCCTTGAAAAAGAATATAGAAATACAATACACTGAGAAGGAAGATCACGCAGGAAAACTCGTAGATCATAAGTTAGAAAATAACATTCTAGAATGTACTTGTGAGAATGATGTAATTATGCGTGTCCATGTTATTACTCCACATATTTTGAGGGTGAGGTATGCGATCCTAGGCCGCTTCGAGAATGATTTTTCTTATGGTATTGATCCAGCATTCGAATTGGAAGATACTGAGGTGAAAGTAGAAGAGACCAAGGCGCATTTATTTTTGCATACACCAGAAGTTACCTGTAGGATCCAGAAGACTAATTTGTCTATCGGATTTTTGGATAAGGATGGTACACTGCTAAATGAAGATGAGAAAGGTTTCCACTGGGAAGCAAACGAAGAGCATGGTGGTCACATCATACAGATGACCAAAAATGTATTGTCTGACGAGCAGTTTTATGGTTTAGGGGATAAGCCTACAGATTTAAATATAAAGGGTAAGAAGTTTCAAAATTGGGGAACGGATACCTATGGTTATCATAAGGATTCTGATCCTTTATATAAGAATATACCATTTTACTATGGGCTACATAAAGGCAAAGGTTATGGGATCTTCTTTGACAATTCATTTAAGACGTATTGGGATTTTGCGGAAGAGCGTGCAGATGTGATGAGTTTCTGGGCACACGGCGGAGAGATGAATTATTACTTTATAGCTGGTCCTAATTTGATGGATGTATGTAGTAGGTATACCATGCTTACTGGTACACCAGAGATGCCACCGATGTGGGCTTTGGGTTTTCAGCAGTGTAAGTGGAGCTACTATCCAGAATCTAATGTAAAAGAAGTAACTAATAAGTTTAGAGAATTGCGAATTCCTTGTGATGCAATCTATTTAGACATCGATTATATGGATGGCTTTAGATGTTTTACCTGGGATAACGAAAGATTCCCAGATCCTAAGCGAATGGTAGCTGAACTTAAAGAGCAAGGATTCCAAACGATGGTGATCATAGATCCAGGTATCAAGATCGATAAAGAATATGATATCTATCAGCAAGGAATAGCAGGGGATCATTTTTGCAAGTGGCCCGATGGTGGATATGTAGAAGGTAAGGTATGGCCTGGTGAATGTTACTTCCCAGATTTCACTAAACCTGAGGTTAGAGAATGGTGGGCAGGATTGTATGAAGGATTGATAAGAGATGTAGGTGTAGCTGGTGTATGGAATGATATGAATGAACCAGCTTTATTTGAAGTAGAGGGGCAGACATTCAGATCTACTGTGTTACATGATTATGATGGCAACCAGTGTAGTCATCGTAAAGCACACAATATCTATGGTATGCAGATGGCAAGAGCTACCGCTGAAGGTGTCAAGCAATTTAGAGATGGTAAGCGTACCTTGATAATTACCAGATCAGGATATTCTGGTATGCAGCGTTACTCTAGTGTATGGACTGGAGATAATATAGCTACCTATGAG
>CALFUQ010000254.1 GCA_937929885.1 uncultured Saprospiraceae bacterium | reverse complement strand
AAAGAACTCCGTAACAAGTTGTTTCGATATTACAATGCCAATGACCGCAATGAACAAAATAACGAAGTGAGCATCCAATTGTATATGCATAATTTTAATGCGCCTAACTTGCTTAATGTATATATGCTCAATGATGTCTTGAAGGCACTTACTAATTTAGATATTGACATCCAAACTGTTGATCTTGGTACGCTCGTAAAAAATGACGGATATATACAAGCATTATTTCTAAGGAGAGAAAATGCTGAAACTCAAAATAGAGGATACGAGCGAATGAAAAAATTAGCAGAAGAATTGATAGAAATGATTGAGGAGGGTTGAGTTTTAAGCAAGATCTTAATCTTGAAGAACAGATGCATCCTTATGTGCCTGGTTGTAAGGTTTTAGCTGACAACGTTTGGGCTGTAATCAAAATGAATACCTGCAATAAGGTTTTAGACCCTCAAGTAAATTCTTACTCAAGGGTCTAAAACATATTTCTTAGATTAACTCAATTACAATTACTAGCATGTAATAATTTTGCAGAAAACTTCGAACCACATACTGCTCTAAACCCAGGCTCTAGCTTAATTTCATTTTTCGCTGTATACGTTACGCTTTCAGTGGCTGCGATTGTTCTTTGAGATCTGATTTGTAAAGGATGACAATATGATCCACTGGATAAAGCCCCTCCACTATGATTAGGGAATGGAAGTAAATTACAATACTCTTCTGCCCCTGAAACAAGTAGTGAATAATTTTGACTATTCGTAGGTGAGTTTATTGTCCCTTCTGCTTCAATGTTAAAAGAATATACTCCTGCGTTGTGAGAATTTAGTATGATTTGTTCAACATTATCTCTGTCATTATCACCGCTAAATGCACTACCATTAGGATTTGCTGGATTCAAAATCCAAGGAAAATTTGTAACTCCACCTAATTCAATTACTCTTAAATCCAGGTCATTGACTAACACGCTAGTAGCGTTATCTAATCCAGTTTGTGGTACCCCTTGAACATCAGTATATGCTAATGTAGATCTCAATTCATTACAACCATTGGATGCAATGTAATAGGTATCTGGACTAGCATTTGACACGCTAGATGTTATGATTGTAGTTCCTTCCCCATTAGAAGATTCCGTTAATGCATCATAAGCTTTTTTAGTATTCATCATTCCCCAACCAAATGCATAATCAGGTCCAACATTACCAAGGTCAGTGGCAGTATGAATAATTAGTGCTTTCAAGGTTGCACTACGCATAAAGTTTCCTGTCCCAAAAAGATCTTCATAATATTCTTGAAGTAAAAGTGCAGAACCAGCCACTGTTGGACTTGACATTGATGTACCACTACTAACATAATAATGACTATTACTTGCACTACCACTGGACAATAAACCTCTACCAGGTGCTACAATATCTGGCTTAATTCTTCCATCATCTGTTCCTCCCCAACTCGAAAAAGTTGTCATTGCGTTGCCACTATTTCCGTCAATTGCCCCAACTGCAATTACATTTTTTGCACTTGCATCTCCTGGTAAACAATCAAAGCCATTATCTATTATCCCATCACCTCCTGGGTGAATTGAGGGATTATAAGGAGTATAGGTACCTGTATTTCCATTTCTAACATTAGAGCCTACAGAGGGGTTATTATTTCTGTCGTTACCTGCCGCAACAAAGATTGAATAGAATGGCGCGTTATAAGCGACTACATCATAGTCAACCGCTTCTTGTAAGTATTGTCCGAACCAAGGACTTTGACCAGCAGAACTATATGGCGTTGAACCGTCCCAGTCCCATCCACTTGGATTACCAAGCCCTCCTGGATTAAATCTCCAACCTAAATCGAAACCATATGAATGATTAGAAACGAGCATTCCATTAGAGGCTTCAGTTGCCATCTCACTTATATCATTAACTGCATTATAAGCCCTTAGGTTAGCAGACGGAGCCATACCTTTTGCGGTAGAATTATTACTTCCATTTCCTGCCAAAGTTCCAGCCACATGACTAGCATGGTTCGTAGTTTGAGTTGTTCCATCTAGAACTGTCACCGTATTAAAATTTTCATGTGAAACTCTTGGCACTCCTCCTGCTTCCCATATACCTATTGAGAAATTTTGACCAGTAAGACCTAAATTATGTACGTCATCAGTATTAGTAGTCGCTGCTGCTGCGGAATTAAAATCTTTAATGTAGAGGGGTATCCCATTAACTAGTCTTTTCAAATTTTTAGTTTCACGTCCATTTCTAATTGCCCATTCGATTGCCTCACTTCTTTCTTTATTAGCTGTAATTCTTTTTTCAGCAGCAAAAGTCATTAGTTGATTGCTCTGAGTCACCTCTAGGATTTTAGATTTATCTACCTGAGCATTTAATTGATTAGATATAAAAGAACTAAAGATGCAAGCGATAAAAATTGTATAATATTTCATATCTGCTATTTTTTAGAATTTTCTAATTCGGCGATACGCTTCTCTAATTGAAGGATGTATAATGTCAATTCTTCTACTTTTTCAATTGTCAAGGTTTGCATTGCACCTAGAGTGATTCCTTCAGATTCTACTACGTTTGCGGATGGGATATTTGGTAGATGATTATTACTCTCAATATATTGCGCTAAGTCTGATAGAGGCATCAGATTATATTCTTTATCAAATACATAATCTGGCCAAGCACCAGACAGCTCTACTAACACTTCTTCTGAGATGATTTTCCCATCTACAGACAGCTTATATCCTGTTGGCAGATCATTTGTGCCGATGGTTACTCCACCTGTTCTACCATATCCAAAGAAATTAATATTCTTACCTCCGTCTGCAGCAATGTTAAGATCTGCACCATCAGAAATAATATCATTGACAGTCCCAATGTTCGTTAACTTTATAGTTTTAGAACCCGTGGAGTTCTCTAGAAAAAGGTTTTGACCTCGAATCATCGCATTTCCTTGCACACCCAACCTCCAAGCAGAACCATCTCCGTTACCATTAACTCTAATCCAATCACTTTCCGCCCATCCATTTACTTGAAAATTATATGTTGGATTGGTCGTACCGACCCCCACGTTACCTCCAGCTAAGACTGTTAATTTGGGAGTAGCACCAGTAACCAAATGTACTTTACCTGTATTGTTACCAAAGCCAGTTCCAAAATCCATATCTCTGTCCCCTGTATATATGCCAAGGTATCCTTGATATATTCCGTTAGTAAAATAGCTTGAATAATTATCAGTGCTATTAGTTTTGATTTGTACTGGATTACTTCCATTGTGATCTATCTCTAAATTTGGTTGACTACAGATAATCAAATAGCTACAGCTCATAAGAAATAATAAAATTGTCCTTTTCATAATTTGAAATTGTTTGTTGATTACACTAAAATCCAAATTGCTACTTAATCTTATTGAAGTAATTTGCGAGCGGAAGGAATGACTTAGTAAATGGCAAGAAATAAGAAGTGAACAGTAAAAAGTAATTACCTCTATTATTGAAAACAGATAGAGTATCTTTAGATTAGGACTTAAGTTTTCCTATTCGAAGGAGAGACATACTTTACCTCTTCATCAAGTAAGAATGCTTCGTTCAATACTTCTATAAGTTGTTCTAAGGGGATTTCATTATGGTTAAAAATAGAAACTCCAGCAACTTGTTTTCTAGTCTTAAAATCAAGAATACCCGATTCATTGGACAATTCATCGGCTCTTAGAAAACAGAATTCGATACCATCGCTTTTGATAGGATTGATATAACAGATCCATGACTTTCGATAGTAGAAAGGGATCTTGTATCTGATCTTGTGAGTAACTTCAGGAAATGTAATTAGAATATTATGAAGTGCATCAGCAATTAATTTTTGTTCTCCTTCTAACTCATCTATGTAGATTTCGACATTCAAATTATGACATTATAACTGATCTAAAAATTGGACCACCTCAGCTCGTTTACGCACAGATACCGGCACATTACTATCGTCCGCCATTAGCAAGTAACCTCCTTCTGTCTTGACGAATTCTTTGATAAGATTAGCATTAGCCAGATGAGATTGATGGGTACGTATAAAGTTGTGAGGACTAAGAATTTCATCATATTCTTTGAGGGTTTTAGTGACCATTACTTTATCGCCATTGCGCAAAAAGAAGGTGGTATAATTTCCGCTTGCCTCACAACGCAGTATGTCCTTAATATCACTGATGACAATCTTGTCCATTGTGTGCAATGCTATTTTAGATGATTGCTTTTTTGATTTCAAATTATCAGTGAGTAAGTTGATTTGCTCTTTGGTATTTGCAGCAGACTCTTGAGCTTTAGCGACAGCTTGGATTAGCAAATCAGGATCTATAGGTTTTAATAAATAATCAACTGCTGCTACTTGGAAGGCCTTGATGGCATACTCATTTGATGCAGTAGTGAAGATGACTTTAGACTTTAGCTTCTCTCCTAATAACTCTATGATATCAAACCCTATCCCATCTTCTAATTCCACATCTAGAAATAAAAGCTCTGGTGTTTCTGTTTTTAATAGTTTCAACCCCGACACAACACTATCTGCTTCCCCTATCAACTTTATCTGAGGACAGTGTTCTGCTATATCCGCTTTTAAGGAAGCTCTAGCCAACTTCATATCATCAATGATGATTGCCGTAATTTCTTTACTCATAGTTGAGGTAGTCTGATTATAATATTTGTACCAGCGCTTGTTCCAGTTTTATTCTTCTTATCTGTAATCTTCAGGCTGTTATAGTTTTTAAACTTGGAATATTTACTCAGTCTTTCTTTTACAACTTGCATCCCTAGTGACTGATGAGCTTTATCAGATTTTGCTGACGCCCTCCCTACCCCATTGTCATCGATTTCACAAATTATATGATCCATATCCTTTTTGAAGTTAACTGTTATTTGTCCTTTCCTATCTAATCCTTTCATCCCGTGTTTAATAGCATTCTCAAGGAAAGGCTGTATTAACATAGATGGTATGTTTACATCTTCTACTATATCACTTTTATTGATTGCAAAGTCAAACTTCTCTTCTCTCCCCATACGCTCAAGTGAAAGATAATCATCTAGATATTTAATTTCGTCTTGTAGCGATATGGCATCTCCTCTTGACTGCTCTAGCATAGACCGCATCATCGTAGAAAATTTATTGAGATACTTTCTCGCAGATTGATTCTCATTAGATGCGATTAGTCCTTGTATTGAGTTAAGTGCATTGAAAACAAAATGTGGATTCATCTGCAGTTGCAGAGCCTTCTGTTCTGTTTTCAAAAGATCATTTTCTAATCGAAGTTTTTTCCGTTCTTCCTCAAATGACTTGGTAGATCTAT
>CALFUQ010000253.1 GCA_937929885.1 uncultured Saprospiraceae bacterium | reverse complement strand
CCTTCTAGATCAGCAGCATTCATACCCATCTCAGCCCCAGATATATCTCCGTCATAGCTTAAGTGCCAAACAAGGCAAGTACCAGCAGGTGCATCATCAAAGTTTACAGCGGAGAAAGTAGGAGGTAATCCTAAAATATTTCCTTGATCATCAGTAACTACCCATTGTGAGTTTGCACCACTATTTCCTGATAGAGTTATTTCGTCTTCCCCGATATTATCAGCTTCACCGTCACCTACACAGAACTCAAAAGGACCACCAGTAAGTGTGCCACCTACAGGGTTGTTTCTTACTACCGCGATAGAGTTAGATAAACTAAAGCAACCTTCAAGGTCAGCAGCATTCATACCCATCTCAGCACCAGATAACTCACCGTCATAGCTTAAGTGCCAAACAAGGCAAGTACCAGCAGCTGCATCATCAAAGTTGACAGCGGAGAAAGTAGGAGGTAATCCTAAAATATTTCCTTGATCATCAGTGACTACCCATTGTGAGTTTGCGCCACTATTTCCTGATAATGTAATTTCGCCTTCCCCGATATTATCAGCTTCACCATCACCTACACAGAACTCGAAGGGTCCACCAGTCAAAGTACCGCCATCTACCATACATGCATCAGTACATGCGTCATCCGTATTTCTGTTTACAGTTACTGGATTAGAGAGATCAAAACAACCTCCAAAATCATTTGCATTTAGGCCAGCTTCAAGACCTGTTATATCATCATAACTCAAATGCCATATTAAGCATATACCACCTCCGGCACCATCAAAATTTACATCAGTGAATCTATTTGGTATTCCAAGGATTGTACCGTCAGCTTCTGTTACAACCCATGTGAAATTAGTTCCACTACTTCTTGTAAGTCTTATATCGTCTCTATCTATGAAATCTGCTTGTCCATCACCTACACAAAAATCGAATGGTCCACCTTCTAATTTTCCACCTTCAGCTTGACAACCAGTAGCTTCAGCTCTTACTACTTCAATACTATTAGATAAGCTCCAACAGCCAGTGATGTCATTAGCGTTTAATCCCATTTCAGCACCAGAGATTTCACCATCATAGCTCAAGTGCCAGATAAGGCAAGTGCCCGAGCCAGCCCCATCAAAATCTACAGCACCAGGCATAGGAGGCAATCCTAGAATAATACCTTGATCATCTGTAATTACCCATTGGCTATTCAATCCTTGTTCATTTGCAAGTGTGATAGAGCCTGCAGGAATCATATCTGCTACACCGTCTCCTACAGAGTCGAAAGTGAAAGGTCCACCAATTAATTCACCACCATTAACTTGGCAATCACCAGCTACCGATCTAACTACCTCAATACTATTAGATAAGCTCCAACATCCCATGATGTCATTTGCATTTAATCCCATCTCGGCACCAGTAATCTCACCTTCATAGCTTAAGTGCCATATCAGACAAGTCCCTGTGCCTGCACCATCAAAATCTACAACACCAGGCATAGGAGGCAAACCCAGGATGATACCTTCATCATCAGTTATTACCCATTGGCTATTAGTACCTTCAGCATTTTCAAGTGTAATAGAACCAGGAGTAATCATATCAGGTTCTCCATCACTTACATTATCGAAAATGAAAGGCCCTCCAGTCAATACTCCGCCTTCTGGTTGACTCCTGACAACTGCTATAGAATTAGAAAGATCATAACACCCTTCAAAGTCATTTATATTTTCACCAGCAGCAAGACCTTCTAAGTCATCACCATGAGATAGATGATAAATCAAACAAGTTCCTGCGCCTGCACCGTCAAAGTTCACTACTGATGGCATGGGAGGTAAACCTAGAATCATTCCATCCTCATCAGTTATTATCCATTGAGAATTGTCACCTTCGTTTCCAGATAATGTTATACTTCCCTCAGGGATATTATCAGCCAATCCATCTACACAAAATGCAAAAGGTCCTCCTTCTAGAGTTCCTCCTGAAGCTGTATTATCACTAGAGAAAACTAATATTTCTAAATCATCAATATCCCAAACACTTATATCTGCACCATTACCGATAGGACAGTAGGGTGTTATTTCAAAAGTGAAAATGGCATCTTCTTTTATATGAAACTCATCGTTATCGCTAAAATCGAAAAATTCTTGAGACCAGTCTTGTGTACTTTCTATATCATCTTTTCGATAAACCTCAGCTCCATTCTTTAATACTCTTAACGCATATTTTGTGGCATAGTCATTAGGACCATCGGCTCCTCCTAACCATTGAAATCTCTCAGGACTTAACTCATAAAAGGAAAGAACAGTTAAGTAAACATTTTGTTCATTTTCAGGCTTGATCTCTACATCGATATTTATCGAGGTGTTATTACTGCCATCAAATTCGCAAGAAGGATGTGTGTTTATACACATTGCTCTTGAGCCAGATATTCCTGGAGCACAACTGTGTCTGTTGGTTTGAGGATTATTACGATAAAGACTTCTACCAACAACAGATATTTCGTTTGGAGAAGTATTGTCAATATCAGCTGTAAATTCAGTGTAATCGTAAGAAGTTGATCCTCGTGTCAGAGAAAGACAATCGTTGAAATCAACCTTTATCGTTGATTGGATTTCTTCATTACCATTTACAAATGGATTTAAATGATTATTGGAAGCTTGAGCCAAGTTTATACTCAAGAACAAGATCACTAAACTTGTAATCTTGGAAAGGTAAATTTTGTTCATAATGATATTTTAACTGATTCATTACAAAGCTACCTTTGAAGTATCACGGAAGTATCACGCAAGAATTGCGAAGGTGTGAAGGCTTAGAATTATCGTCATGCGGACAAACGAGTCGTAACTGCTTGAAA
>CALFUQ010000252.1 GCA_937929885.1 uncultured Saprospiraceae bacterium | reverse complement strand
GAAGGTGGTGAGTTTAACTTGCAATCAGCTAAAGTTAAAAAACTAGTATAAGTCTATAAAAACTAGAGGGTTAGGAGGAAGATTATGAAGTTAACTGTCCTTTAAGTTCTTTCACTTCATTGCTGTAATCTAACCAAGGGTTGCTTTTGCAAAGCTTGTTAATTTTTCCCAACAGTTGATTTAAGAAATTTTGATGTTTCTCAGATTCTGGATAGAAAGGTCTATGCTGGATTTCTTTTTCAATTTTTGTAATTGAGTTTAAAAGCTCAATAGTTTCCTCATTAAAGAATGTTTCTTTAAAGTATTTCCAGATGTAGTTTAAGCCCACTTGGTTTATGTGCACCATATCCTCTGCATAAAACCTGTAATCCCTAAGATCATCCATGATAAGTTCATAGGATGGGAAATAATTAATATGATCATTTGATCGAGACAACATATGGACAGTTTGTATGAGCTTGGCCTTACTTAGTTGATTTTCAACTAGCCCATCTCTTACGTGTCTTACTGGACTTACTGTGAAGTTAATTTTGATTTTAGGATTTATAATTTTCAGTTTGTCTATAATTTTTTGCAGCTCTATTATCATTTCTTCTGTTGATAATTCTATTCGATTAAATTTATCATTGGGGTATTTGTGGCAATTAGCCACGATAGTTTTTTCTTCGACTAACTGAAACGCATTAGCGGTTCCCAGCGTGATAAAAATAAAATCTGTGGTTTTTATAAAATGATGTGCAGTACTAATCTGATGGTTTAACTTAATTACGGTCTCATCTGGATTGATACCTGAGTAATCTCCATGAAAATCCCAGTGATAATATCTATCGTTTATGCGAGTGAGTTCTGATTTAGAAACCTGAGAATTTTCCATAATCCTTGACATTGTTCCACAAATAGAGATCGGATGATAAATAATTCCGAAAGGATTGATAAAAGTTGAAAACTTAGAATTGGATAGAAAACGACCAATATTCTCAGTAAAACAGGACCCTAAACACATAATTTGGTCCTGATATGATATTTTAAATGGAAAATCCAATGGATTCAGCACAGTCCTGAAGGTATTCATCTGATTTCGCTCTTTTTTGGAATGAATTTGGAGATATATAAATAATAATAATATAATTTCACAAGCTTCTTAGTAAGCAGAGCATATAATGGGCATTTTTGATAAGATTTTTTGGAGAGCTAAGGAGGAGGATAATGCCCCGTCTATTAAGTTTGGCAGGTATAGTGATTCCTACAAAGAGAAAGAAAAATATGATGACTGGGATAAATCTGTAGAGCTCTTCGAAAATGAAAAATATATAGAGTCCCTCAAACTATTTTTTACCTACCTCAAGGAAGATGATGCTGGCAATGTGATATTTGAAGAGCATGATGGTGTCATTACTTTCGAGCTATATCAAGGGTCGAAGAAAATTGTAGGCAGAGCGGATAAGGATAGTCTCTGGGCAGAAGCAAAGATTGCTAAAGCTTCTACGCTAGAGATAGGATTTTTACGTAGGCTTATCGAAGAAAATTTTGGACTTAAGTATTCTAGGTATGCGCTTGATGAGGATGATAATGTGACAATGGTTTATCAAACGTTTTCGCATGATGGATCACCATACAAAAATTATTACGGGCTTAAAGAGCTAGCTACCTCAGCTGATAGGCAAGATGATGTTATTGTAGAGGAGTTTGATTCGCTTACTAATATTAATACTGGACATACGGAAGATACTCCAGAGCAAATTAAAGAAGTCAAGTATCAATACTTAATCAATTGTATAGAGATAGCGATCAAGGAGGTAAACGAAGGCAAGCTTAATATTGATCAGTATCCAGGCGGTATTGCTTATCTATTGTTAGAGATAGTTTACAAGTGCGACTACCTCTTAAAGCCAGAGGGTTTCACCATGAAAAATTTTGAAGAGATTCACAGAATCTATTTCCAGAAAGATGGTAAATCTCCTCAGTATAAGAATCGAGAAATCATCAAAATCTTCAAAAAGATTTTAGAGCGAAAGAAAGAAGACTTCTTCTTAGAGTGGTATGATGTCAAAGCGACTTTTGGTGTAACATCTCCAACACCTCATGCTAACCTTGCCAACTTTATAGATAATGAACTCAATAATTTAGATTGGTATCAAAATAATAGGCATCACAAAGTTGCTCAAGCTATACCTAATTATATAGTTGGCTATTATCTATTTAATTACTCTGTGCCAGCTATAGATAGAGCCTTACTACATTTTTATTATGAAGTGGTAGAGCATAAGTTTATGGAGCAAGTAGGCATCAACAATGGGTATATCAAAAACGAAAAACTAAATAAGTCTACAATCAAGAGCCAGATCAGTACAATACTTAAAAAATATAAATCAGTCTATCCGTCAATTAAGCCTCAGTATGGTTATCTCAAGTATGATAGTATGATAAGTTTTTCTAAGAGTTATTTAGTTTTTGTTCGTCACTTAAATTTATTGAAATCAAAGTGATGATGGAAAAAGTAGATATCATAGAACTATTTAAGCATGTTGTTATCCAGATTGCAACACCTTACAGCACAGGTACTGGGTTTTATATTTCTGATTATGATCTCATCATTACTAATGAGCATGTGATTAGAGATAACAATGAAGTAGTGGTAGTAGGGGAGGATTTCGAAAAACAAATGGTGGATGTTATCTATTGCGATCCTAAGTTTGATCTTGCTTTCTTAGCTTGCCCCAAGTTTGTAAAGAAGCCTTCGGTTAAGCTAGGACTAGACAATGATCTGAAGGAAGGAGACCAAGTATTAGCTGTAGGGCATCCTTTTGGATTAAAGTATACTGCGACCCAGGGAATCGTTTCTAATACCTTGCATAAGCAAGATGATATCAATTATATCCAACACGATGCTGCTCTTAATCCAGGGAATAGTGGGGGCCCTTTACTAGCTAATGATGGAAAAATTGTTGGAGTAAATACATTTATAATAAGGGACGGCAACAATATTGGGTTCTCCTTACCGATAAGATATCTTAACGATACACTCAAAGAGTTTAGCGGAGGAGGTGGAGAAGCATGCGTTAGATGTAATTCGTGCTTAAATCTAGTTTTTGAGAGTCAAAATAAGAGTGGTTACTGCATTCACTGCGGTGCTAAGATGAAGATGATTTCAGGGATAGAGGCTTATGAACCAGTAGGAATTAGCTTTACATTAGAAAATATTCTAGAAAAACTTGATTTTGATAACGATCTTGCAAGAAGAGGCCCTAATAATTGGGAAATCATCCAGGGAAGTGCAAAAATTAACATTTCTTATCACGAAAAGTCAGGTTTGATAGTAGGTGATGGCTATTTATGCTCACTGCCGAAAAAAAATATCAAACCTTTGTATAAATTTTTGCTAAATGAAAACTATAAACTAGATGGTTTGACGTTTAGTGTAAAGGGACAGGATATAATATTGTCACTTATGATCTATGATCAGTATCTAAATGTAGAAAGCGGAATAAAACTGTTCCGTCATTTAATAGATACAGCGGACAAATATGATGATATCCTAGTCAAAGAATACGGTGGAAGATGGAAAGACAAGGAATAACCCCCTGAATAATAATATTTTAATCCCCAATTGAATATAGACGTTATGAGAAAGGAATATTTACTATCAATTTTGTTTTCTGTGTGCTTTTCAAGCATTAGTCTTAACGCGCAGGATATTCACTTCTCTCAGTTTTACATGTCACCACTTAATCTTAATCCAGCGATGACTGGTGTGATGAATTGTAATAAGAGAGCTATTGTAAATTATAGGAACCAATGGGCTGCTGCTTTAGGATCTAATGCATATAATACTGGTTCTGCTTCTTATGATCAAAAAATTGCCGTAGGGCAAAATGATTACTTTGGAGTGGGAGGTACCTTATGGTCTGATGTAGCAGGAGCATCGCGTTTTGGAACTACTCAGGGAAGACTTTCTTTTTCTTATAGTAAAAAGATGAGTGGGAATAATAAAACTTCTCATCATCTAGTAGTTGGTGCTGATGCAGCTATGACACAGAGAAGAATAAGCCCAGGAGGTCTCAGATGGCCATCACAGCATGATGGAGCTGGAGGATTTGATCCTACACTAGCGGGAGAGATTATTCCTGATGAATCAATCACTTATGCAGATTTATCAGCAGGGTTGTTGTGGTTTAGTAATTTGAATAAAGACAATAGTTTCTATATAGGAGGTGCAATGCATCATTTAAATCAAGCTAATGTTTCGTTTCTAGGTCAAGTTGCTAGCTTGTTTACTAAGACAACTATACATGGAGGGGGAGAGTTTTATATCAATAAAAAAATGAGCTTGTTACCAGGATTTGTATTACTATTTCAAGGTCCTCACCGAGAATATAATGCTGGATCAAGTGTAAGATGGAAGATGGGAGGAGGCAGAGCTACTGACCAGAATTTTCAGCTAGGATTATGGTATAGATCTGGTGTAAATGAAAATGGTGGATGGCACTCTGATGCTGTGATAGTCTCTTCTAGATTCGATTATAAGAGCTATGGGTTTGGATTTAGCTATGATTGGACTTTATCTAAATTTAGAGATGCTGCAGTAGGAAATGGGGCATTTGAGTTTTCATTGACCTATTTATTATGCGGTGATCAGTCGCGAGGGGTTTATTGCCCAACATTTTAGGCACTTCGGTTAGGTTATTTTATTAAGTTTGGTATTTTACAGTCCCATGGATGTGAGATATTCTATCTCCATACGCAGTTTGAAGACGAATTAATAATTAATAACCTAAAACAGACCTATGTTTGGTAATAACTCAAAAAAGAATGAATCTAAGGCAGCTACAATGCCATCTAGCAGTTCATCATCTTCAATAAACACTCTTGGTGCTGGGACAGTCATAGAAGGGACTATAAGCGCAGACGGTGATATCAGAATCGATGGTACGCTTAAAGGTACGATCAACTGTAAAGGAAAAATAATTGTAGGCCCTCAAGGAGTAATCGATGGTACTATGAACTGTAAAAACTCAGTTGTAGAAGGAGTCCTCAAAGGGATTATCCAAGTAGACGGTGAACTAAATGTTAGAGAGACTGCTAAAGTAAATGGTGAGGTTAATACTGGGCAGCTTATGGTTCAACCAGGTGCAGTCTTTAATGTATCATGCGGTATGGGGCAGAAAAGTAAATCATCCAAGATTGCTTCAATAGATCAGGCTGTAGCGAGCTAGAGAGCATATTTTTGAAAAGCCATTAACCTGCTGAAGTTGGGTAATAAAACCAATAACTATCTTAAGTATTCTGGGATGGCTTTTCAGATGTTTGTACTTGTTTTGCTTGCTGTTTTTATAGGTCAAAAATTAGATGCTAAGTTTCAGTTTTTGGAACCTGTTTTCACAATTTTCCTTTCGTTGTTTGCATTGATAGGTTACTTAGTGAAGGTGTACTTTGATGTGATTCAAAATCGAATATGAGCATAGGTCAGTTTATTCGTTCCCTTCTTATCACTCTTGCTCTTCTATTACTAGTATTGATTCCCCTACACCTCATTAAAACAATAAAACCCTTTGTTGACCTTAGTGCAATAATGACAGTATTCTTTGTCTTTTTAAGCTTTGGAGTTTATTTGCTGGGGGAGCGATACTCTAGAAGTAAAAACAAACATCTCTTTAATCAACTCATCATTATCAACTTCGCAGCTAAGCTGGGGATCTCAATAGGGATCTTATTTGTCTATCATAACCTTACAGATCCCGAGAGTAACTTGTTTATCGTTCCTTATGGAATTATATATCTAGCCTTCACGATTTTCGAGGCGATATTTATGTCTAAGCAATCAACTATAGCGGTGTAAAACGAGCGTGAGATAATACATCTAGCTGTGTTTAAATTGATTTTAGAGAAGCAGTTACAAGTCTTATCTTATTTTCAGATGATCAGATTGAACAATGGAATAGCGAAGGGTTCATCATTCCTGGAAATAGAAGGTCAGCATCTTATAGCTTACTAAAAACTTTGGGGGGAATATTACTACTACAATCACTTTACATCGTGTAAAGACAACTGAGTAATAATAACTTTTAAGATAAACTACTTAGAATAACTCTTCTCGTAAAAGACTTTGTAATTGTTTAAAGACTTCTGCTTAATCACTTCTCGATAGTTCCTTTGCGTAATTCCAAAGATGTCGAAAGCCAAATTGTTCCCGTTCACAAAATCAGCAGGATTTTTAAGCGTACCATCAATGTAGTCCATTGCTTGGGCCTTGTTATCAAATCTTCTGAGGAGTATAATCTTAGATTTTGTTTCTGGGTTTAGGAAGATATCAGTGATTTTAATATTGTCACTCTTGTGATATTTTTTGTTGTAAGATGATATCTTGATTTTAGCATCATCGATATTATTTTCTTTCGTATCGAATACAGATACAATTACATAATGCAGCTTAGCATCTTCTACTTTAAATTCTTCTACTGCTTCATCATAAATCCTATTATCAAAAGCTTCTAAATCTCCTTTCAAGAATCTAACAATTTCTTTTGCTCTAGTTTCTTCATCAGTTCTAGGATGCTTGCTGATGACATCATTTAGCGCCTTCACATACTCATCTTTACCTTTTATACCACCGATGCTCATTGCTTTAAGTAAATCCAGCTTGGCAGTATATTCATTCTTTTTTCCAAACACTTCTTTTGCTTTCTCGACTCTTGCTAATACCATTTCGTAGTCACGTTTTTCAAAAGTACTTAAGGTAGTTCTATAGTATTGTTCTTTGTTGTTTTCTTCCTTAGCTTTCTGAGCAGCATAATCAGGATTGCTGATCAACTGAGCGAAATCAGAATCTGGAAACTCATTCACAATCTTATCAGCATATCGCTTAGCATTAGCATCGTCATCAAGATCTAGATAATCTAAGTATAAGAAGTAGTAAGCGTCTAATCGATGCTCTGTGTCAGGATAATCTCTATTGAGTCTAGAAAGTGATTCTATTGACTCTTCGTAGTTTTGTATCTCGCTTCTAAATAGCTTACCTAACTCAAACAGTGCTTTCTCAATTTTTCCTTTTGATGCAATTTGTTGGGCATTACTCCTTGGTACATCCCTTAGAATCTCTTCTAATGCTTCGTCATCATCACTGCTTGATAATTCTGCTTCTTCGCTGGTTTCCTCTTCTTCATTACCTATAAGTGAAGAGGTCTTGCTAGCTCTTCTCCAATCATCTTCTACTTTCCTTGTTCCCCATTTCCTGCTAAAATCACGTCGCCCTTTATCTAGGGTGATAGGGTTGTATGCAAAGAAGTTTGAAGCTCTCCCTGCTTTCTTATTTAACTTTGGAGTTTTAGGTTTCTGCTCTTCAAACGCAGCGTCTTCTGCAGCTTCTTCTTCATCTTTTTGTTTGTCGAGTTTGTCTTGAGCCCATTTTTTTAATTCTGCTTCAGGTAGGTTTGCAAGAGCTAGCAGGCTATCCATTGATTCCACTATCTCTATATTTCTTGCGATAGGCTTAAGGCTTTTTGCACGGGTATCTACCTCAGCAAAACGCTCATCATTTTTAGGCAAAATTTGAGCTGTGCTGTCGTAATAGTTTTGGGCTTTGACAAAATCGTTTAACTCATAGTATAAGCTTGCTAGATTATAGTAAGATTCAGTTTGCTGAGCTTTGTTACCAGAACTTAAAGCAGTAGCTTCTTTAAAGTCTTCTAGTGCGCCTTCTTTGTCGCCACTTGCAAGTTTAATCTCTCCTTTGGTAAAATAAATTTGATCTAGATAATCAATATTTTTTTCTTGTCTCGCCATCTTGTCTAAAGACTTTAAAACAGAAGTAATAGAGCCACTTCCTGTTCTCCAAGCATTTCTTGCTACGCTTAGTTGGGAGTTAAACTCCATGTCATAGCCAGGCTTAAATCGCTTTACTTTTTCGAATGCAACTTTGGCTTCTTCAGCACTTCCATTCATCTGATGGATCTGAGCTATTATGTATTGATATCTTGATTTCTCTGTATTGTTTTTCGAGAGATCTATCGCCTCTTCTAAATCAGGGATAGCTTGATTATAATCTCCTTTTTTAATTTTTAGATGGGCCTTAGCTGCGGGTAATTGTCGCTGTACATCATTAGTTACAGGTACAGTCGATCCTAACTTATTAAGGGTAAATTCTGCAGAACCAAAATTCTCTCGCTCTATATAAGTCCTTGCTAGCCATAACAGCCCTTCACTGTATACAGTCTTGTGCTTGAATAAACCACCATTCTCGACTTTCTGTGGCTCTTTTTTAGTTCTTTGTTCTTCCTTAAATTCTTCTATTATCTCTTCTTCTTCAGCTTTCGCTTCTTGTTCAGCTAGCCTTTTTTCTTCTTCGAGTTCTCTTTTTGCCTTTTCTGCTTCAGCTATTTTCTTTGCTTCTGCGTCTTTGATTTTATTTTCTTCTTTGAGCTCTTGTGCTCTTACTCTTGCTGCTGCTTTGTCTGCTCTTTCTTTTTCTTTTTGGATTGATCTTGCTTCAGCTTCTTTTTCCATTGCCGCTTCCTGCTGAGCATAGCTAGTCTTTAGTGATTCTAATGCTGCTTCCTTAGATTTTATACTAGATTCTAATTGAATCTCCTTAGAGCTTCTTGGGTCTGCTTTTGGATCTATTTTCTTGTCTCTTTTTTTATTTTTCCTTCTCTCTTCCTTTGCTTTTCTTTCTTGCTCTCTTCTGTTTTGTTCTGCTTTAGCTAGATCCTTTTTTAGATTAGAGATGTCATCTTTGATATCACTCTGTTGCTTCTCAAACTGCTCCTTAGCTTTTCGCTCTTTAGCCTTTTGATCTTCTCTTTCTTTTCTATCTGCTTCACGCGCTTTCTTTTCTTCTTCATCTTGCCTCTTCTTTTCATTACGATCTGCTTCTCGCTCTTTCTCTTCTAACTTTTTCTTCGCTTCTCTTTCTTTCGTGGCTAACTCTCTTTCTTCAGCATCTTTTTCTTCTTTTGCTTTTCGCTCTTTTTCTTTTTCCTTTTTAGCGTCTCTTTGTTCTTTCTTTTTTGCTAGTTGTTCTTCTTTTTTTCGCTCTCTGCTCTCATTCTTACTATCGGATTTATTATAGACTCTTGATCCAGGGTTAGCAGGATTAAACTCTTCTTCAAAATATTGGAAGGTCTCTTCAGCAGTTTCATAATCTTGTTTTAGAAACTGCGCTTTTCCCATTAAGACATAGCAATCATCTACCCACACACTCGGCTCATGATTAAGAGCTACAATAGTAACTTTCTCTATCGCACGATCCATCTCAGAGGCGTAAGCTTTTGGGTTATCTGTCTCAGAGTAGGTATAGACAGGAAGGAGCTTATTGTAATTATCTATGTGTTGCTCGTCTAATGAAGCGAATGTCTCATCCATGATAACATCAGCATTGAAGTATCCATTAAACTCTGCAGTGGTATCATGATACTTTTGTTTGAGCCAGCCGATATCACCTTTTTTCTTCTTGGTAACACAACTAGCGCAAACCAAAATGATGCTTGCTAAGATTAATCTGTTGATATTGTTAAATCGGATATTCATAATGCACGAAAATTGTCGCTAATGTTATGATCTTAAGCTTAATATCTTGTTAAATAAAAAGCGTTTGATTAGCACTTTCATATAACCTTCAAATCGCAAATTTATTTTAAATATTTTCGTGAAAACTACCGTAAAAATTGACTTTCTAGTCTTAATAGCAGCATTTTCGGGATGCTAAGTAAAATAGCACACAAATGGCTTCGGATCTTGATCATAAGAAGAGTTTTAAAGATAGACTGCAGGACAAGTATCGTCTAGTAATTCTCAATAATGAAAACTTCCAAGAAATCTCCTCACACAGGCTCTCATTATTAAATTTATATATCATTTTAAGTTCAGTTATCGTAGTTTTGAGCGCTTTATTAGTGCTGTTAATAGTATTCACACCAGTCAAAAAGTTGATACCTGGATATGCAGATACTGGCAGTACAACCGAAATAATTGAGCTCAACAAACAATTAGACGAAATTATCAAGGAGAAAGATGCTCAAGAAGTATATCTAGCTTCGTTTAGGAAGATGCTTACTTCTGGAGAAGATGCCACTGATTATACTCCTACAGAAGAAGAAAAGTTGAGATTGGCAATAAGTGAGGCGGAGATTAAAAACGCAGGGCTTGTAAGTAATTCTCCAATTGTAAATCTTCCCAAAAAGGAAGTAGCACAAGGAGCTAATAATTATTTTGATTTAGTGAAGCCTGTATCAGGTTCTGTGAGTGCAGCATTCATGCCTGAGAAAAAACACAATGGAGTAGACATACTAGCTCCAGCAAACACAGCAGTAAAATCTGTACTTGATGGCCATGTAATAATTTCTGCTTGGAATATAGATACTGGTAACACGATTGGTGTTCAGCATGCTGATAATGTAGTTTCATTTTATAAGCATAATTCAGCATTATTAAAAGAAGAGGGTAACTTTGTGAAAGCAGGAGAAGCCTTAGCGATAATAGGTAATAGTGGTACGCTATCAGATGGGCCACATTTACATTTTGAATTATGGATAGATGGGAGTCCTGTTAATCCAGAAAATTTTATAAAATTTTAATATGAGTCACGATTTAAAAGAACTTAAAGGTCAAGATGGGAAGTTATTAAGCCCTGTACTAGACCCTAATGTCAGAAATTTTTTAATTGATATCGATGGTACTGTTTGCGATGATATCCCTAATGAAGAACCAGAGAGAATGGTGACTTGTGAACCATTTCCTGATGCGCTTGAGACGCTTAATAGGTGGTACGATGAAAATCATATCATCACATTCTTTACCTCAAGGACTGAGGAAACAAGAGATATTACAGAGACTTGGTTAAAAAAGCACGGTTTTAAATACCATGGTTTACTTATGAATAAACCTAGAGGTGGTAATTACCATTGGATAGATAATCACATGGTAAGAGCTACAAGATTTAAAGGGAAGTTTACGGATCTCATCAGAAAACAAAAGACAATCGAGGTTTTTGATCACGATTAAGATATTGTTGTTACAACTACAAGCTTATTTATTGGCGATCAACCAGTAAATAAGCTTTTTTTTTGCCCAAGCTTAAATTTTATGCTCCTCTATATCCTTTATGGCTTCTTTTATATTTGGAAATGAAAATTTAAAACCTGTCTTCTCAATTTTTTTGGCTGTTACCCGATTACTATTCAAAATCACATTAGACATCTGACCCATCACAGTCTTTAGGATAAATGAAGGTGCTGGTAATACTAGACCGTTAAGGTCAAGTGCTTTTTTAATTGATTTCGTGAGTTCTTTATTTGTGGAAGGGTTGGGAGATACTGCATTATAAATACCATGATCACTATTTGTATCTAGAAGATAAATAAACATCTGTGCAAGGTCATCGATATGAATCCAAGAATAATATTGATCACCTGATCCAAAATAAGATCCTACCCCAAACTTAAATGGTAATCTAAGTTTAGGATACGCTCCTCCAAGGGTACTAAGCACAATACCTATCCTAAGAATGGATACACTCTCTGCATATCCCTTAAATTTAGAATGAACTTCTTCCCAGGCTTTGCATAAGTCAGTCATGAATGACTTAACATTAGGCGCATCCTCCTCCTCTTGCCATGTATCACCTCCATCTCCATAATAGCCAATTGCTGATGCTCCGAGATAAGTTTTAATACTAGATTTGTTTTGAC
Source organism: uncultured Saprospiraceae bacterium (assembly GCA_937929885.1). Taxonomy (GTDB): domain Bacteria; phylum Bacteroidota; class Bacteroidia; order Chitinophagales; family Saprospiraceae; genus CALFUQ01. Next base: position 636 of record CALFUQ010000252.1, on the reverse strand, counting down.
GGAATCGATCCAAAAGGAAATTTGTAGAAATTAATCTACTATCTGTTAATTCTTTTTTTCTTGATTTGGTCCAAGGCTTATCAGCGATACCAGCACCCGCTAGATTTATTATGTACTCAGCGTCATAAGCTTCCTTATCCAATTCCTGCTTAGCTGGATTCCATAGAATAAATTTCACGCCATCTAAAATTCCATTTTTTGATCTACTTAAAACCATTACCTCAAACCCTGCTTCTGATAAGAGTTGGGTCAGTCTTGATCCGACTAATCCAGAACCTCCTGCTATTAATACCTTTCCTTTCATAAATCTACTGTGATGTCTGTTTGATAAATGCATTTGTATAACATTTGTTCAATATAGTCATGTCTCAAGGTGATAAAGCAAAATTGTATATTCATAATAGCTTTTAGATACCCATGAATAGAAATATAGCACATATATCTTTTTACTTCATTTTATTCCTCCTTGTTTCTTGCAAGCAAGAGCCTAACCTAAGTAATACTGATTTTGATGTTGTAGTGCGAATCGATCGAGATATTGGAAGAGTAAGTCCTATCCTGAGCACCTCAGCCAGAGCAAGAGAAGTATACCAATATGTCTTTTTAAGTTTGGTTGATTATGATCCGAAGACTTTA
>CALFUQ010000251.1 GCA_937929885.1 uncultured Saprospiraceae bacterium | reverse complement strand
TATGATCCTATGATTACTACGTATGAGCAATTAAAAATTGAGATAGATAATTTAGAAATCTCAATAGACTCACAGACTGAAGTCAAAGGAAGAGAAATCACAATTCCTGTTTGCTATGCTAAACAATTTGCCCCTGATTTAGAATCATTTGCAAATTCAAAAGCACTTTCTACAAAAGAAATAATTGACATCCATTGCTCTCAAACCTATCATGTCTACATGCTCGGATTTTTGCCAGGCTTTGCATACCTAGGTAAAAGCCCTTCATCCATCAGCGCTAAGCGGCATAACTCACCTAGGTTGAAAGTGCCATCAGGGTCGGTTGGGTTAGCTGGATTACAAACTGCAATTTATCCATGTGAAAGTCCAGGCGGTTGGCAATTGATAGGACGCACACCCGTCAAAATCTTTAACGAAATAAAGGAGGAGCCTTTCCTATTTGAGGTAGGAGATAAAGTGCGATTTCAAGAAATAGAAAAAGATAAGTACAAGGAAATAGAAGCAAATATTATTCTTGATAAGTTTAATATCGAAAGCTTGATACATGTGGGAAACTAAATTAGAGTTTTTAAGGGTTGGCTTACAAACATCTATACAAGATGATGGAAGAATAGGTATGCAATCATATGGCGTTCCTAAAGGAGGAGCCATCGATACTCGCTCTATGATTATTGGTAATCGATTAGTCGGCAATGATGATAATACACCCATCATAGAGATGGCTTTAACTGGCCCTAAAATTAAAGTTACAGGTGATGCATACATAGCAGTAACGGGAGCAGAAATTGATCTAAAGATAAATGACAAAAAAGCGGACATGTATGAAACCTTACATATACCTAGTGGTAGTGTAATCAACTTAGGAACCATTACGAAAGGAGCAAGATCATATCTTGCTATAAACGGTAAATGGAAAACAGACAAATGGCTTGACAGCTGTAGTTCTTTGCCAATCTCAAATATTAAAAAACTGCAATCTAATCTGATAACTAAAAACAAACTACTTATCATAAACACCCAAAAACTCATCAGTAAGAAAAAGTGCCCTTTGAGTTTAAGAACTAAATTTCAAACTCAAAATATATTAAGACTAATTAAAGGACCAGAGTATGATTTGATGAGCATTGCTAACCAAAAGTTCTTTATTGAAGCTGAATTCACTATTCATAAAAACTCAAATAGAATGGCTGTAAGTCTCGAAGAGTGTATTCCTAATTATGATAATCAAAAAGAACTAATTTCTTCTGCCAACTTAATCGGCACTATTCAAATTACTAAACAAGGACAACCTTTAATCTTGATGAATGATGGAGGGACAACTGGAGGTTATCCAAGAATCGCAAATGTAATTTCTGCTGACTTACCCAAAATAACACAACTAAAAGCTGGACAAAAAGTAATGTTTGAACTCGTTGATTTAGATTTTGCTGTTAACGAGCTTAAGAAAGAAAAAGAATTGTTACATTCCTTTAAATAAAATTATAGTCATGAAGTTTTATCTATTTATAGCACTAACACTTTCCTTAAGCTTTGCATGCGAGAGTAAGAAAGCTATCACTCAAACAACAGAATACCAATCCCTATTTAATGGAAAAAATCTTGACGGCTGGCAAATCTACGGTACAGAAAAATGGTTTGTAGAAGATGGACTGCTAGTATGTGAGAGTGGACCAGATGCGGGCTACGGATATCTAGGCACAGATCAAAAATTTAAAAACTTTGAGCTTCTTGTAGATTTTAAACAAGAAGAAAATGGCAACAGTGGCATCTTTATAAGATCGAGTGTAGAAGGAACTAAAATTACTGGCTGGCAAGCTGAAGTGGCACCTCCTGGTAGTAATACTGGTGGGATCTATGAATCATATGGCAGAGGCTGGTTAATCAAACCAGATCCAGCACTAGACAAACATCTTAAGATGGGTGAGTGGAATACCATGAGAATAACTGCAAAAGACAATCTGGTAACAACCTATTTAAACGGACAACAGATGATACAGATAGACGATGAAAAGATAGGGGCTGCTTCTGGACAGATCTGTCTCCAGATTCATGATGGTGGGGGCATCAAAATCAGATGGCGAAATCTTAAAATTAGAAGTATTTAAAAATACCTCATTCGCGATATTTTATTTGCTTATATTGGTTTTGAACATCCGAATCAACTATGAGCTCATACGATTACATTATTATAGGTGCTGGATCAGCTGGCTGTGTAATGGCCAATAGATTATCAGAAAACCCTCAAAACAAAGTACTTCTAGTAGAAGCAGGAGGTAAGGATTCAGACCCTTTGATTCATATTCCTGGCGCATATGGAGATCTTCACAAAAGGAAGATCAACTATGCCTTTTATACAGAGCCTCAAGAACATGTTGACAACAGAAAATTACATGTTCCCCGCGGCAAGGTGCTAGGTGGTACAAGTTCTACAAATGCTATGGCTTATGTCAGGGGTAATAAAGAAGATTATAATGATTGGGCAGAAGCAGGAAATGAGGGTTGGTCATATGATGAAGTACTACCCTATTTCAAGAAATCTGAACATAACGAACAGATAGGAGAACTCAACGATGAATATCATCAGACAGGAGGAGAATTGAATGTAACTTTTGCTGATCAGTTTAGAACTCCTTATGGTAAGGCATATATAAAAGCATGTGAACAGGCTGGCTTAAAGACCAACCATGACTATAATGGAGCAGATCAAACTGGTGCATGCCACCTACAATTCACAACTAAAAACGGCAAAAGACAGAGTGCAGCTGTTGCATTCTTAAAGCCTATCTTGAATCGAGCTAACCTTACGGTAGTCACAAAAGCTCCTGTAAAACAAATATTGATCGAAAATGATAAAGCAGTAGGTATAGAATATCTTAAAAAAGGAAAGACCCCTGTCAAAGTCAAAGCGAATAAAGAAGTAATACTTTCTGCAGGGTCTATCAACTCGCCGCAGATCCTTATGCTGTCAGGAATCGGAGAGCCAGATGAATTAAACAAACATGGCATAGTGGTAAAGAAATCTTTGCGTGGTGTCGGTAAAAATCTGCAAGATCATTTGTTTTACTTCGTAAGCTGTAGATCCAAACAACAAGAGGGTCTAAACCATTATCTAAAACTAGGTAATAAAGTTGCTGGTCTAAGCACTTATTTATTTAAGAAAATGGGACCATTTGCTGTAAGCCCTTTAGAGAGTTCTGGTTTTTTTAATGTCGACAATCCAGAGGATAGAGTGGATTTTCAGTTTCACTTTGCCCCAATGCATGTGGGTGAAGGAAAGGATGTAAGCATGTATGACACAAGTACTTATCCGACTTATGATGGCTATACTATCTTGCCTTCCTTACTAAGACCAAAGAGCAGAGGGTATGTGACTATTAAATCAAATATTCCAACTGATGCCCCAGTAATCCAACCAAATTTTTTGAGCGAAAAAGAAGACTTAGAAAAACTTATCAAAGGGGGCAGAAAGGCAATTGAAGTGCTATCGCAGTCAGCATTCGAGCCTTATAATGATGGCTTTCTTGGAATTGACAAAGACTGTACAGATGAAGAATTGGTAACTCATATAAAAAGATATCTAGAGACCATCTATCATCCCGTCGGCACTTGCAAGATGGGACATGATGATATGGCTGTAGTTGATGATGAGCTTAAAGTACATGGTATTGAAGGCTTAAGAGTTGTAGACGCTTCTATCATGCCGACTATAGTTTCTGGTAATACTAATGCACCTACTATCATGATTGCAGAAAAAGCCGCTGACATGGTACTAGGAAAAGTAGTCAAAGCTCAAGCCGAAAAAATGGATCTGAAAGAGATCGAGATGTTAAGAGTGAAAAAAAAACCAGACCTTAATCAAAGTACTTCTTCTACTGGAGTGTAGTTTAATTTAAAAGCATCGGCTACTCCTTTGTAGACCACTTTGCCATTTACAATATTTAATCCTTTGCGTAGAGGTGCACTTTCTTTGCATGCCTTTTTCCATCCTTTACTTGCTAGCTGGAGTGCAAAAGGTAAAGTAGCATTAGTCAATGCAACCGTAGAAGTAAACGGTACTGCCCCAGGCATATTAGCTACACAGTAATGTACAATACCATCAATCACATAAGTAGGATTCTTGTGTGTAGTTGGTTTACAGGTTTCTATGCACCCTCCTTGATCCACTGCTACATCTACCAAGACGGTACCTGGCTTCATTTTCTTAAGCATTTTCTTAGAGATCAGTTTAGGCGCTTTAGCTCCTGGTATTAAAACTGCCCCTACTATGACATCCGCTTCTTTGATATACTTTTCGATGTTATATTGGTTAGAGTAGATCGTATTGATGTTGTCAGGCATCATATCTTCTAAGTATCGTAACCTATCTAAGTTAATATCCATGATCGTAACATCTGCTCCTAAACCTGCAGCCATCTTAGCAGCTTGCGTACCGACTATACCACCACCTAAGATTAGCACTTGTCCTGGCTTTACACCTGGTACACCTCCTAGCAATACTCCCCTACCACCC
>CALFUQ010000250.1 GCA_937929885.1 uncultured Saprospiraceae bacterium | reverse complement strand
GATTGCGCATTCGATACAGGTCAAAAAGCAGCTTAACCAGATTTTTGATTATCGTATTACAGCAATCAATAAAGAATTTGGTTTAAATATTAAGGCTTAAGTACATTTGTGCTCAATGCTAGATACTAAACGCAAACTACTTATAGCCGCACAGCAAATAGTAGAAACCAAAATACAAACTGCCCAATCATCTGTATCCTCAGCACAAGAGTCTAAGCTCAACGAAACAAAAAGTAGTGCAGGCGATAAGTTTGAGACAGGTAGAGCGATGATGCAAGTCGAGCAAGAGAAAGCAGAGATGAGGCTAAGTCAAGCAAATCACTTAATGGCTGTGCTTCAAAATCTTAAACTAGAACAAGAATACACTCAAGCAGCTTTAGGTAGTCTTGTAGTTACCGATCAACTTACCTACTTTCTTTCTATTGGTATCGGCAAACTTGAAATCGAAGATAAGATCTATTATGCCATCTCAGAGTTATCACCAATTGGTCAATTATTAATTGGCAAAAAAGTAGGTGAGTCATTCCAATTCAGAGATAAAGTCATTACGCTGACTAGCATAGATTAAGTAATGATTTATAATTTATAATAATTAAGAGCCACTCTTTGAGAGTGGCTCTTAATATATAGTTACTTCTTTAATTCCTTCCTGCCATTACCCCTCCATCTATATCAAGTATAGATCCCGTAATCCAGCTTGAATCATCTGACAATAAATGAAGGATAGAATTTGCTATATCCTTTGCTGTACCATTTCTTCCAATTGGGTGGAAGTTATTAAACCCTTTTAGCGCTTCTTTAGCTTCCTTTACACCACCAAAAACACCATGATAAACTGGTGTATCAACAACAGCTGGAGAAACCGCATTGACTCTAATGTTGTCTTCAGCTAATTCCATTGCTAGATGCTGAGTTAAAGAATGTAGACCAGCTTTTTGCATAGAGTACGCCGTAGAAGGAGTAGCCTTCACTGCTTGTCTCGCCCACATAGATCCTACGTTAACAATGGATCCACCTCCTGTACTTTTCATCTTCATTGCTGCAGCTTGAGTTAAAAAGAAAAAACCTCTATTAAGATCCAAGTAAGAATCATAATCTTCTACAGTGTGATCAAGAAAAGGTTTTGGACCAAATATACCAGATGCATTCACCAAGAAATCTAGATTGTCTAAGGCTTCAATCTTACTAATGAAGGCAGATACCTCATCTCGATTAGTTATATCTACTTGATGCTTATATAGATTAGATGTATCAGAAATCTTCTCAGGGCTCCGACCTACTATATGTACTGTTGCACCTTGGTTCAGTAATTCTTCTTGAGTTGCTTTACCAATACCGCTGGTTCCTCCAATAACGAGGGCCGTCTTTGAATTAAATTGTGACATAGATGATTTGTTTTTTATCTAGATTCCTCTAGGTTGATAATAAATAATAACTATTGAACAGACAGGTCTGTCTATTGTTGTGAAAAAATTAGTTTTTCTTTAAAATCAATTTTAATAACTCAAGACTTTGGTGAATTGGCCATTCATCATCATGTAGATGAGATTCTGCTAAAGCCGATTCGTACAGTAGATATATGGATTGCGAGAGCTTAGATGAATTCTTATTAGTTATACCACTACTATTTTCTATAACAAGTGATTCAATGTAATCCAATAAATTAAGCTTACTAGACTTAATTTTTGCCCTAATACGCTTATTATTCTTTGGAACTTCAGCTAATGTCCTTATGCACCAACAACCATTAAAGTTCTTTCCCCGATAGAAGTCAAGAACAAATTCTAAGATGCCTATAATCCGTTTATGCCCTTTCGGTTTTTGATTACAAAATTGTTTTAGATTCTCCATTAATTTAGAGTCTCTGGTATCTAAGTATGCAAGGCACAAATCCTCTTTTGATTTAAAATGGTTATAAAGCGTTGCTTTGGCAATACCAGACTTTTCAATGATTTCATTTATACCTACAAGGTTATAGCCTTTCTCATAAAACAATTGAGAAGCCGTATCAACTATAAGGTTTTTAGTATTTATTTTGACCATAGATAAGAAAACAGACAAGTTAGTCTTATTGTTTTATAATGTGCACAATCCAAATGCAGATACTAGTTTACACCATTAAATTACTGTATCGTACTTTATTCCAAACCAACTTAAAATGAGTTTATTACTTGAACCCCGTTTACAGCAAAATCCCCCATTCCCTTCAATGCATTAACTCCCTCTGATAAAGTTAGACGACTAGTGATCAGTTTTTGAGGTTGTAGCTTACCTTGGACTATCAAATCTAACATCTCATTATACCTAAGTGCTTGCATGCCATGGCTCCCTTTGATTTCTAATTCATAAGAGATTATTCTATCCATTGCAACAGGAGTTAGAGATTCCTGAGGATTTAGCAATCCCACTTGGATATGTTTTCCTCGGCGCTTTAATATTTTGATAGCTTGAGCTATAACATCTTGAATACCTATAGCATCAATAGTATATTCTACACCACCACTGGTCAATGCTAATATTTCTTCTATTATATTCTCTGAAGTAGCCCTATTGATACATATATCAGCGCCATGATGTTTTGCGTAAGATAACTTTGAAGATTCAATATCAACTGCTATTACCTGCAAACCATATGCTTTAGCTATCATTATAGCGGAAAGCCCTACTCCACCACATCCGAACACTGCTATCGTCTTTCCTAATTTGATATTTGCCTGATCTACTAATGCACGATAAGATGTAGCAAATCTGCACCCTAAGCAAGCCGCTGTCTCATCATCTATACTCTGAGGCAACCTTACTAAATTAGTATCAGCAAAGTGAATACCAACATACTCAGCAAATGAACCCCAATGTGTAAACCCAGGCTGAAACTGGTTAGGACATACCTGATGATCTCCTTGATAACAATACTCACAATCTCCACATCCTCCAACGAATGGTACTGTTACTCTTTCTCCAATACTATATTTCTTGACGTGCTTACCTACAGCAACTATTACTCCAGCTAATTCATGTCCTGGCACATGAGGCAAAATTATGTCAGGGTCGTGTCCCATCCATCCATGCCAATCGCTTCTACAAATGCCAGTAGCCGTAACTTTGAGTACTACACCATGATCTAGTGGCTCAGGATCATTGACTTGATTTATTATAACCTGACCTCCAAAAGCCTCATAATAAATCGCTTTCAACTTAGAAAGAATTGATTACCTCTAAAAACCCAGGTGCATCTAAAGAAGCGCCACCTACGAGTCCACCATCTACATCTGGCTGACCAAACAGTGACTTAGCATTAGCTGGTTTGACACTACCTCCGTACAAGATTGAGATATCATCAGCTATAGCTTGGCCATACTTATCAGCTAACATTTTCCTTATGGCAGCATGCATTTCTTGTGCTTGAGCAGGTGATGCAGTTTCTCCTGTTCCTATCGCCCAGACTGGTTCATAAGCAATTATTACATTCTTAATTTCTGATTTACTCAAGTGAAATAGACCTTGTTGTAATTGCTTCTTTACGAAGCTTACATGCCTTTTTGATTTTCTGATAGGTAATTTTTCACCGCAACAAAATATCGGAGTAATATTTTTTGAAAGGGCTAAGTTTAATTTTGTAGCAAGAAGGCTGTTTGATTCTTTTTGGTATTCTCTTCTCTCAGAGTGGCCTATGATAGCATAAGGTATATGCATCGAGCTTAACATGTTAATAGATATCTCTCCTGTATACGCCCCTTTCTCCTCATGGTGGAAATTTTGCGCTGCAACTGATATATTTTTTTTATCAAAGGTCAGTGCTTGCACAGCGCCTAAATGAGTATATGGAACAGCCATGATTGTTTGCACATCACTTGGTCTTTTAGCTTTAGTTAATGCTTCCGCTAAGAAATAACCATCGCTATGCGAGGTATTCATTTTCCAATTTCCAGCTGCTATTTTTTGTCTTGCCATTTTACTATTTTTTATGATTGCAATTATCGTACTTTATATGCATAATTGCTTAATAAATTTAGAGAAAGAAAAATCGAATAAGTGAAATTTGGCAAATTAGAAAATATTGAAAATGTAAATTTTAAACTGCCAGAAGACCACGCTCGCAACAGTCTATTCACAAGCTCTACGCAATCAATTAGTCTACCGCAATTTTTTATTGGATGTACTAGCTGGACAACAAAAGAATGGAAAGGGAGAACATACCCTCAAAACACTAAAGCAGCAAATTTTTTAATTGCCTATGGAAAGCAGTTTAATAGTATAGAGTTAAATACTACCCACTACAGAATTCCTAAACCTGAATACATCCTCAAGTGGGTAGACCAGACTCCTGATGATTTTAGATTTTGCCCAAAAGTCTTAAAATTCATATCTCACGCTAAGGACTTGAGTTTAGGTAATTCGCGAATTAAAGAATTCTGCGATGCCATCTCTCTCTTCGGAGATAAGTTGGGAATGTGCTTCATTCAACTGCCACCATACTTTGGCATAGATCGACTTGCGATTCTAGAGCAATTTCTCAAAGCTTTTCCAAAGGAAATTCCATTAGCCATCGAACTAAGAAATGAAAGCTTTTATGCAAGCGGAGAAAATCTGAATAAGACCATAGACTTACTAATAAAATATCATCGAACATTTCTGATTACCGATGTAGCTGGCCGCAGGGATATTTTACATATGGCATTGACTTCTGATACGACTATGATAAGATTCGTAGGTAATGACCTCCATCCTACTGATTTTAGTCGGCTAGACGAGTGGGCAAGCAAATTAAATTCTTGGCTTAGTTGCGGCTTAAAGAATGTATACTTTTTTCCACATGAGCCAGATAACATTAATGCTCCTGAAATTTCTGAATATCTTAACCATCGAATCAAAAAGTTTGATAACTTCAATATTAGAGGCCCTAAAACTATCGAACAACAACAATCACTATTCTAATTGGAAAAAAACGTAATTCCTTACATACATCGAGATATTAGTTGGCTCTCATTCAACTATCGTGTGCTGCAGGAGGCTAAAGATCCTAACACTCCACTACTAGAGAGAATTAAGTTTTTAGCTATCTATTCTTCTAATCTAGATGAGTTCTTCAGAGTTAGAGTAGCTAATCACAGAAATCTTGTGAGAGTAGGCAAAAAAGCTAAAAGAAAATTAGAATTTGAGCCAGAACTAATCCTCAAGCAAGTCCTAAAGATCGTTAGCGAACAACAAGAAGAGTTCAGTGATATATTTGAAAATCAAATTACTCCAGCCCTTAAAAAGCATGGCATATATTTGATCAAGAGAAAAGCAATTACTGCTGAGCAAGAAGAATTTATAGAAGACTACTTCAATCAAAACTTATTACCGTTCGTGCAGCCTGTACTGCTGATAGAAGATAAGATTAAACCTTTCTTATCTAATGGTTCCCTTTACTTGGCATTGCACATGAAGTCAAAAGACAAAAGTAAAGATAAGAATGTAGACAGGAAAAAGGATGAGGATTCAGTTTATGCCATAACTAAGATGCCATCTGATCAGTTAAATCGATTTATAAAACTGCCGCCAAGGGAAGAAGGTAGAAAAGAGTTCATCTTACTAGATGACGTCGTAAGACACATTGTAAGGTTTATATACCCTGGGTATGAAATCGTAGATACCTTCTCGATTAAATTAACGAGAGATGCAGAGTTATATATCGATGACGAATTTAGCGGTGACCTAATCGATAAAATCAAAAAGAGTCTTAAGAAACGTAATGTTGGACCAGCCTCTAGGATGGTTTATGATAGAGAAATACCAAAACATTTTCTACACTATCTCTCGAAGGTTTTTGATATAACTAATTTTGATTTACTACCTGAAGGGCGATATCATAATAACTCCGATTTTTTTAATTTTCCCAAATTTGATAATCCAGAACTCTATGATAATGTATTGCCCCCTACTCCATTTCCACAACTAGAGGAGGCAGAATCTATCTTTGATAAAATAAAGGATAGGGATCACATTATACATGTACCGTTTCAAGGTTATGAGTCGGTTATTAAGTTTTTTGAAGATGCAGCTAAAGACCCTAGTGTTACCCACATCAAAATAGTACAATATAGAGTAGCGAAAAAATCGAGGATAATGAATGCTCTTATGGATGCAGCCAGAGGCGGTAAAAAGGTAAGTGCATTTGTAGAAGTGAAAGCAAGATTTGATGAGGAGTTAAATATAGAATGGGGAGAAAAGCTAGAGCAAGCAGGCGTGAATGTCAACTATAGTATGCCTGGTCTTAAAGTACATTCTAAGATGGCCATGGTCATACGAAACGAAGACAACGGCGAATCTGAAAAGTACTGTTACTTCAGCTCTGGTAATTTTCATGAAGGGACAGTTGACCTCTACTCAGATATTGGAATTTTTACTAATAACTCTGACATCTGTGATGAAGCTTATGATGTATTCAATTATTTAGAAAAGAAAGAAAAACCTACAAAGAAATTCGAACATCTAGGAGTCGGTCAGTTTGGCCTTAAAGAAAAAATAATAGGTCTTATCAATCAGGAAATAACAAATGCAGAAAAAGGACTTGCATCAGGAATATTCCTAAAAATGAACAGCTTGCAAGACCCAGGCATGATAGAGCTCTTATATAAAGCGAGTCAAAAAGGAGTCAAGATAAAATTAATCATAAGGGGTATATGCTCGCTAGTCCCTGGCGTCTCTGGCATCAGCGACAACATCAAAGCGATAAGCATAGTCGATAGATTTTTAGAGCACTCGAGAGTATTTATTTTTCATAATGATGGAGATGAGAAAATTTACATCTCATCCGCCGATCTGATGTTTAGAAATCTGCATCACAGAGTAGAGACTATGGTACCTATCTATGCGGGCCATATCAGAAAAGTGTTTTTGGACATGATGGACATTCAATGGAGTGACAACACAAAGGCAAGATTCTTATCGAGTAAAAAGATGAATGAATATCGAAAAATTAAAGATGGGACTAAAGCAGTAAGATCACAGGAGGTATTGTACGACTACTTCAAACAAAGAACCGCCAGCCTCTAAGCTTATTCTCAATTAGTTTTACCTTTGTATTCATTCTAACAGAAAATTTTATGCTTTCAGCTATTTCGCCGATCGACGGCAGATACCACTCTAAAGTTTCAGAACTAAATCAATACTTCTCAGAACAGGCGCTAATAAAGTACCGTGTGAAAGTGGAAGTTGAGTACTACATATTTTTATGCGGATTAGAATTAAAAAATCTATCGCCAATAAATGAAAATACTATTGACTCATTGAGAAAAATATATTTAGATTTTACTGAAGCAGATGGTCAAGCTATTAAAGACATAGAGAAGACTACTAATCATGATGTTAAGGCAGTAGAATATTTTTTGAAAGAAAAAATGACTGCTCTTGGGCTAGCATCTTCATTGGAATATATCCATTTCGGCTTAACCTCTCAGGATATTAACAATACCGCATTTCCATTAATGATCAAGGATGCACTTGCTTCATCTTATATACCTTCACTAAAAAGTGTTTTGAAAGCCATGGAATCATTTGTAGAGGAATTTAATGGCATACCATTACTTGCAAGAACTCATGGGCAACCAGCCTCTCCCACAACTCTCGGCAAAGAATTTAAAGTCTTCTCTGAAAGAATAAATGCCCAATTAGAACTACTCAATAGCTTACCTATCAAAGCAAAATTCGGTGGAGCTACAGGAAATATAAATGCTCATAAAGTTACTTTCCCTGACAAAGATTGGATTGCACTTAACAATACATTTATTGCAAGCTTAGGTTTGACACGTATGCAAACCACTACTCAGATAGCTCATTACGATCACCTAGCAGCCATCTTTGATAATGTAAAGAGGATCAACACAATTCTTATAGATTACTGTAGAGATATCTGGACTTACATCTCCATGGACTACTTCAAGCAAAAAGTGGTCGCAAACGAAGTAGGTTCTTCTGCAATGCCTCATAAAGTAAATCCAATTGACTTTGAAAATGCTGAAGGAAATTTAGGTATCGCAAATGCTGTACTGGCACATCTATCAGAGAAGCTACCTATCTCAAGGTTACAAAGAGACCTGACAGATAGTACTGTATTGCGAAATGTAGGTGTCCCATTTGCACATACCCTAATCGCGTTTAAAAGTATTCTCAAAGGTAGCGGCAAACTTCTACTCAACAAACCAAAACTAGAAGCTGACCTAGAAAACAACTGGGCCGTGGTTGCAGAAGCTATACAAAATATTATGCGCAGAGAAGGTTATCCTAAACCTTACGAGGCACTCAAAAGCTTAACCAGAGGAAAGGCAAAAATAGGCAAAGAGGACATTCACTCTTTTATAAACACGTTAGATCTAGACAAAGAAATTAAAGCGGAGCTATTAGCTATCACCCCTTTTAATTATATTGGTTATTACTAACCTTTAAAATTATGCTGAAGAAAATATTCTCCTTCCTAGGACTAGCAGGTAAAACTGTCAAAGACGGTACTGGTAAATCACTAGACTTTGTAGATGATCTCTTAGAAAGTGAACATATCACTAACACAATAGACAAAGCAAAAGAAATGTCTGGCTCTGTAGTTGAAAAAGCTGGTGAAGCTTTCGAAAAAACAAAAATGGCAGCAGAAGATCTAATGGACAACGAAAACATTAAGTCTGTTACAGACAAAGCAAAAGAGATAGGTGGGCAAATAGCAGACAAAGCTGAAGATCTCGTAGAAAAGGTATCAGAAAACGATGCAGTTAGAGGAGCTATCGACAAAGCTAAAGATGTCGGAAGTGGTATCGCTGCTAAAGCCGAAGACCTAAAAGACAAAGCTGAAGATCTTATAGATGAAAAAGTCTTTGGAGAGGAAGAATAATTTTTAAGTCTTCTATTCTATTATTTCTATCTCAGGATAAAAAGTACCCCAAGAGAACCAATAGCCAATAAATGATACTGGTTGTTCTAATCTGGTTCCGCTATTGGGTCCATCCAATACGTGACCGGTAAGATCATAAGTGTTACCGTTACTATCGGTCATAATTCCCACACCTTCATTAATTGCCTCAAAGTTTAAACCATCTGGATTATAAAACGCTTGAATAAAATTTTTATCAGTGTTACGAGCTATCACGATGTCCATCCCATCCAAACTTCTTTGCAGAACTTCAGTTTCATTATTACTTGTATTAAATAGTACAGCATACGATTCCTTTCCCATTATAATACCTAAAACTCTTTCTTTATTTGGCAATCGATTATCATTATTGCTTAGAGGAAATAGTATTCTTTCTTGATTAGTTTTATAATCCCCGTAAGGATAAGTGCCATATGAGCGTCCAAAACCAGTATCATTATTCATGATTTCAGAGTCAGGGTAAGCTTCTAACCATGTTTTCAAAGTAGTTTCAGTTAGAATAACAATATCTGGTGTGGATTCTATCAATCTACCATTAACACATTCTAACCTTTGCTGTGACCAAGTACTATTGGTAACTCTATCATACGGCATCAAGTTAGAATTATACAGCAAACCAGATACTCCGAATGTAGTCGTTTGCCCGTTAACTAATCTATCCCAGCCTACCCCTGTACCTGTCAAAGGACAATAAGTAATCGCAACTGACAAATCGTCTATTTCATCATTAACAATCTCATGCCAATCTAGAATAGGATGAGGATATGCTCTTGCTTTACCATTATGCACTATTCCAACTACTAAATCATTTATTATAAGTTCAGGCGTTTCTGCAGAAGTTGAAAATTTAGGATTGTCCACAGAAGGAATCCCATCTTTCCCGGGCCCTCCATCTAATACTTCCTCTTGAGGTACAAGCCAAGTGTTTAAATCTACTGTTTCTCCTGACATGGAATCAATGGTATCATCTCCACAAGAGATGATCGTAAATGTTGCTATGGCTATTAATAAAATGATTCTGATAAACATGATTTAGATTTTTATTAGATTTTGAGAATCGCTACTTTTTTTAAGATCAAATGACTGAGACCAATTTATATTGATTATCCTGTCTGGAGACAATTGCGTTTCATTTACAAACGTGTATACTGGGACTTCATAATTAAAAGTTAATCTTGACTGTTTGATAAATTCTATGCCTACGGATAATCGAGTAAACAACCACTCTCCGCCAGAACCAGTACCATCAATATCATTTATCCTATCTCGACTAGCTTTTCTATATCTTACTGATACCCCTGGATTAACAATTCTACTAAACACTAAAAACTGGTCGTTAACTCCTGCGATTAATTGTAGATCATCTCCAAATTCATAAGTCTGTAGACCATTCCTAGATTTATTATTGACTCCAGTTACACTGACTATTCCATTTAGATATAAAGACATGGTAGGCCTACCCAATGACTGATACTGTAATGAAGACATCAAAATAAAATCCCAAGCTCCACTTCCAGGTTGTAAGTCTTCTAGTAGTGTAAGACCTCTACTATTCACTTCATTAAAACTACCAACTGGAATCTGCGGACCTGCTGCAACTCTCCAATTAAGAGGAGAACTAACTACGTCATAAAATAGCATTGCTATAGGATCCCCAATCCCAAAAGTAGACTCAAAGTCTTCTGTACCACTATTTGTTAATATAGTCCTAGTCTGTCTGATTAATGGCAAGAACCCTTCTATTCCAAATCGATCACTAATGTTGTATGCTGCTCTAATGATATAGGATTGAGTTGTGCGCAGTCGTAATTCGTCCACCAGGCTTCTCGAACCATCATAAAGTGTAGCTAGTCTATTAAAGTCCGCTCCCAGACTCATTTGCAATAATCCTTTTTGCCCATGATTAAAACCAAGGTTACTTGATACTGGCACTCCACCAGAGCAACAAGTCTGCGCCTTTGTATGGCCAACTAGAAAAACCAATATTGCTATTTGAATAAATGCTTTCAAACTGAATTTACATTTATACTCCAAACTGAAAATATGAAATCTTGTTTGACTTGGTTACCACTACTAACACCTTCTGTCTCTAGAAAGACAGTGAAGCGTCACTATGAAATATGAAAGTTTAAAGAGGCTGCTATAACTGCTCAGAGTCCGATTATGAATAACTATAAGTGCCTAACTCATCTGTGATTTGCACTTCGTTTTTATCAGCGTTCTCTACTCTACCGATTATCTGAGCATCTATATCAAATGATTTTGAGATAGCAATTACCTTTTCTGCTGTGGTCTCATTACAATAGACTTCTAACCGATGACCCATATTAAACACCTCATACATTTCTTTTCGTGCAGTTCCTGATTCTGCTTCTATCATCTTGAAGAGTGGCGGGATAGGAAGTAAGTTGTTTTTGATTACTTTTTTACCATTTATGAATTTGCTGACTTTAGTCTGAGCTCCACCGGTACAGTGAATCATGCCATCTATTGCTAATTTCTGATCCACCATTTTTTTAATCAGTGGCAGATAAGTTCTTGTTGGTGATAGGACTAATTTACCTGCGGAGATTTCACCATAACCTGGAACATCTATCTTATCTGTTAGGCTTTTACCACCTACGTAGATTACATCTTTGTCTGTATTGGGATCATAGCTTTCTGGATATTTATCAGCATAGATTTTACTAAACACATCATGTCTCGCAGAAGTTAGACCGTTACTCCCCATGCCGCCATTATATTCATTTTCATAAGTGGATTGACCATAGGATGCTATACCAACTATTACATTTCCTCCCTTTATATCATTGACAATAAGATCATCTTTTTTAAGTCTCGCAAAGGTCGTAAACCCAACATCGATGGTCCTAACTATGTCACCAACATCTGCCGTCTCTCCTCCAGCTTGTAATATGGTAATGCCGTACTCCGCCATTTGCTCTACAAACTTTGTAGCTCCATTAATAATTCTACTGATTACCTCTCCCGAGATGAGATGCTTATTTCTTCCAATAGTAGATGATAGCAATATCTTATCTACAGCTCCTACACATGCCATATCATCTACATTCATCACAATGGAGTCTTGTACTATCCCATCCCATACGGTAATATCACCTGTCTCCTGATGATAGATATATGCTAAGCTCGTCTTAGTCCCAGCTGTATCAGCATGCATGATGTTACAATAGTCTTCTTCCCCGCCGACCATATCTGGCAAAATCTTACAGAATGCTAATGGATAAAGTCCTTTATCCATATTCTTGATCGCCTTGTGAACTTCTTCTTTGGAGGCTGAGACTCCTCGCTTATCGTATCTAGATTCGTTTCCCATTATTGGCAACAAATGTACAATCTTTCGATGCTATATTTTATGCCTACAGTTTATTTTATAATCCATAAACCTAAGTTTCTCTTTGCTAATTACTTACTTACAATTCTTGTTTCATTATTTTATTTTGAGTTATTATAAGATTCTGCTTAAACAGAGTCCAAGCTTATATGCTTACATCTTAGGCACTAAGTAGCAAAAGACATAATGTTAGCTTTTCTCCAAATTTCAAATAGGTTTGTCGTTATTTCGATACTTTTGAAGGCTTTTAAAAACAATGCTAGATTTACTTCTGTTTTAGAGGACTATAGAATAACCAATGAAAGTAATTAAGGTAAACTACGACCAAGTACCACACATCTCCAAAAGAGATTTAGCCTATATTAAAGGGGACGAAAATCTAAGACCATTTTATAATTATGATTTTAGTTTTGATGCTTTCTCTCAGATTATTTCTGATAGAAAATCATTTCCTGTTAACAGAAATCTACTTGTCGCAACTCTAAAGAAACAATACCAAGATCAACCAACAAGTGACTCTACCAATAAAAATATAGCGTCCTTATCTGATGACAATACATTTACGATCATTACTGCACATCAACCATCTTTACTTACAGGACCACTTTACTTCATTTACAAAATTTGTTCGGTCATTAATCTTTGTAAAAGACTTAAAGAAGCGCATCCTGATAGTGACTTCATTCCGACTTTTATATTAGGAGCAGAAGATCATGATTTTGAAGAGATTAACCATTTCAAGGTTTTTAATAAGTCGATAGTATGGGAGACAGAACAGAAAGGGGCTGTGGGAAGAATGAGCATAGATGGAATAAGAAAAGTTCTCGATGAAACAAAAGAAATATTAGGCCAAAGTCCTAACGCTCAAGAGATCTCAGACATATTCGACCAAAGCCTTTCGACGGCTAAGACCTATTTTGATTTTGTATTCGGTTATGTAAATAAGTTATTCTCTGAGTATGGTCTAGTGATTATTAACATGGATAATCCGCAACTCAAAGGATCTTTCGCACCAATAATAAAGAGTGAGGTATTGGATAACCTATCGCAAGCAACCGTAAATAAGACAATAGACAACATAGAGGCTGCAGGGTTTAAAGGACAAGCTACTCCAAGAGAGATTAATTTCTTTTACTTATCTGAGAATAGTCGTGAACGGATTGTATTTGAAGATGATCTTTACAAAGTATTAAATACAGATTTTAAATTCTCTAAAGAGGAAATGATCTCAGAGATAGATACGCATCCTGAGCGATTTAGCCCTAATGTTATTGTGAGACCTCTATATCAAGAATTCACATTACCTAACCTGGCGTATATCGGTGGAGGTGGCGAGTTAGCTTACTGGATGGAGCGCAAAGAACAGTTTGCAGCTGCTAAGATCTTCTACCCGATGCTAATCAGGAGAAACTCTGCGCAATGGAATGATGGTGGCATCTTAAAGCAACAAGTAAAACTAGGCTTGTCATCGATTGATTTCCTAAAAGGAGAACACAACCTGATTAACAACTTCATAGAAGCAAATGCCACTGAGGAAGTTGATTTATCAGAAGAGAAAAAAATAATTGAAGACGCTTTTGCAAAAATGGCCGAAAAAGCAAAAGCCATAGAAGGTCCATTAGAAAAGTATGTGTTAGCCGAGCAAGCCAAGCAACTGAAAGTAACTAATCAGATAGAAGGTAAACTCTTAAAAGTGATCAAACAAAAGCACGATGTGTCACTAAACAAAATAAAATCCTTAAAAGAGAAACAATTCCCTTCTCAGAGTCTACAGGAAAGAAAAAACAATTTCCTACAACAGTATATCAAGCATGGCAAGAGTTACATTGATTTTCTAGTAACACATCTTGATCCGTTTGTGAAGGAGTATATGATTGTAGAGGAAGGCTAAAACTACTTTGCTGCAGGTCGCTCAAAAATAGTAAGGATATCATCGATCTTAGACTTAAGCTCTTCTCTATCGACTATAAAATCAAGGAATCCATGATCCATCAAAAACTCAGCACGCTGAAAACCATCAGGTAAATCGCGTTTGATAGTTTCTTTGATTACACGTGGCCCAGCAAAACCTATCAATGCTTTGGGCTCAGAGAAATTAATATCTCCTAACATCGCAAAAGAAGCCGTCACACCCCCAGTAGTTGGATCTGTCATAAACGAAAAGTAGGGAACTTTAGCTCTAGATAATTCCGCAAGCTTTACAGAGGTCTTAGCCATTTGCATCAGTGAAAATGCAGATTCCATCATCCTCGCCCCCCCAGACTTAGATATTATCATGAAAGGCGTCATCTCCTTAATACAATGATCTATAGCTCTCACAATCCGCTCACCAACTACTGAGCCCATCGATCCTCCTATAAAACTAAAATCCATCGCTGCGATGACAAGTGTCTTTTTATTGACCTTGCCAGAAGCAACTGTGATCGCATCAGAAGCATCCGTTTTTTCTTTAACACTAAGTAATCTGTCCTCGTATCTCTTTAAATCAGTGAATTTTAAGAAGTCTTTAGATACGAGATTCTCAAACATAGTCTCGTACTTCCCATCAAAAATGAGATCAAAATAATCATGAGAACCAATACGTATGTGGTGATTACACTTAGGACACTTGTAGAAGTTTTCAGTAACCTCTTTCACAGTGTTGGTATTATTACACTCCCTACACTGATGCCATAGCCCGTCAGGTGCTTCCTTCTTGAACTTTGTCTTCGTCTGTATACCGTCCTTTAGTCTTTTGAACCAGCCCATTAAAGTTGTTTATAATCCATTGAATTTGCTGAGTCCATGGGGTTATTCGGTAAAACAAACACAATTATCTTTAAGCACGAAATAATTAACCAACTAATATTCATATATCTTAAACACGTAATCTGTATATGATTGAGCAATAATGTTTTAGCTAAATCAAAACATAATAAGTTGATTAGTATAGACTTATGAATAATGGAATTATGTATACGATTGTGACTTGATTGTGTTCACAAAAGTTTTGACATTTTCTAACGGGGTATCAGGATAAACCCCATGTCCTAGATTAACTATATGGCTTGATCCAAATTCAGCAACCATATTCTTCGCTGCATGCTCTATACGCGCAGCATCTGCATAAAGCATACAAGGGTCAAGATTACCTTGAAAGATTTTATTCTCTCCCACATGCTCCCTAGCTACCTTAGGAGATGTCTTCCAATCTAGGCCTATTCCTTCATAATTGAGATCTTGGAATTGGGCTAAAGCAAACCATGCGCCTTTCGCAAATAAAATTTTTGGAACGCCAGTAACCTCATCGCCTATTCTCTTGAGATAAGGAATACAAAACTCGGAATAAAGCTCTGGTGTTAGCAAATCAGCCCATGAGTCAAAAAGCTGTACTACATTAACACCAGCATTAATCTTCAATTTTAAATATTCGATTACGCTTGTTGTAATTTTAGATAATAACTGGTGACTTAGCTTAGGATTTTGGTAAAGAAATTTCTTTGCTTGAGAGAAAGTTTTACTACCTCCCCCTTCGATCATGTATGCGAATAATGTCCAAGGCGCCCCAGCGAATCCTATCAATGGAACTCTATCATTTAATCCTTTCTTAGTTGCGCTTACTGCATCATAGACATAGCTTAAATGAGAAGCAGCATCTGCACCTTCGATTAGCTCTTCGATTTGTTGAGCCGTCTTAATAGTTGTGGGAAATCGAGGTCCTACTTTCTCTATCAACTCATAGTGCAATCCCATCGCCTCAGGGATTACTAGAATATCAGAAAAAATAATCGCTGCATCTACTCCTAACTCATCTACTGGCTGTATAGTGACTTCAGCAGCAAGATCAGGCGTCTGTACTAATTCTATAAACCCACTTAACTTACCTCGCAACTCACGATACTGTGGTAATATCCTACCCGCTTGTCGCATCAGCCAAACTGGTGGCCTTTCTACCTCCTCTCCTTTGAGGGTCCTTAACAGCAAATCATTTTGTAGACTCATACTTACATATAAATTGTAGTGCGAAAATAGACTATTGGAATAGTAATAGTATATTTTTGACCATTGTTCAATTAATTATGACAATGAAGTGATAATCCACTCTAGGATGATCATATTTAAAACTTATCAATCTTTAAAATCATGCGAATTGCAATCATAGGCTATGGGAGAATGGGCAAGACCATAGAGAAACTAGCTGTAGATAAAGGACACGAAATAGCACTCAAAATAGATCTAGATAATCAATCAGATCTCACTGGTGAAAATCTCAAGGGCATTGATGTAGCGATAGAGTTTACAACTCCTGCAACTGCATTTGACAATGTGTGCAGATGTATACATGCTGGCGTACCAGTTATCTCAGGGACCACTGGGTGGCAAGACAAATTCGTAGAGGCTAAGACTCTTTGCTATGAGGAATCTGGCGCTATGCTTGTTAGCTCTAATTTTAGTATTGGGGTTAATCTATTCTTTGCACTTAACCAGAAATTAGCGGAGATGATGAAGCCTTATGAAGATTATAAATTGCAATTAACAGAAACCCATCATACCAAAAAACTAGATGCTCCAAGTGGCACTGCTATAACATTGGCAGAAGGCATAATGAGCCAAGATGACCGTAAGACTAAGTGGGTTAATGAAGCAACAGATATTGAAAATACAATCCCTATCATATCTGTAAGAGAACCAGATGTACCAGGCACACATGTCATCAACTATAAGTCTGAAATAGATAGCATAGAAATCAAGCATGAAGCTTACTCCAGGATTGGATTTGCGTCAGGCGCAGTATTAGCAGCTGAATGGATTATCGAGAAAGTGGGAGTTTATGAGATGAAGGATGTATTGGGCCTGTAATTGTTTGCAAGCTAGGTTTACATTGTGCACATAACTATAGAGATTTCCCACTTTGATTCAGATTAAGAGATAGAGCAGAAAATCAAAAGTGACATCTGAATCTCCAAATGTATAATTGCTTGGGCACTTTTAATTCTAAAAATTCTACAAGATGGAAACAAACAATTACATTCTAAAAGAGATTGAATCAGCAGATATTAATAACATCCATAAAGGGCTATCAGATCCTGAGATTACAAAGTATTATGCAGTCCACTACCCGACCCTAGAATCCACTAAAGAGCAGATGGATTGGTACAGTGATCTCAAGAAAAATGGAACAGGA
>CALFUQ010000249.1 GCA_937929885.1 uncultured Saprospiraceae bacterium | reverse complement strand
GAATGATCCTAATTATAAAGGCAAAGAAGAAGAAGTTGGCCTCTTACAATACCTAGAAAAAGTACCATCAGAAAAGCTAAGTAATTATCTATATAAAAATAATGGTGACATCACGTTCACTAACAAAGCCAAGGAATGGGGACTTGATGAAAAAACTTTTTCTAATGGAGTTGCTTACTCTGATTTAGATAATGACGGTGACTTGGATCTTATTATTAATAATCTTGAAGATGCAGCAAGTATTTATCGTAATAACACTGCTAATAGTAACTTTCTAACTATTGAGCTTGTGGGAGATAAAAAAGTATTACCCAGTGGAAGTAAAGTTACGGTCTACACAAAAAATGGATTACAAGTACAAGAGCATAATGTAGTTCGAGGATATCTATCTTCTGTTTCTCCAATGCTTCATTTTGGCTTAGGTGATAATACTCAGGTAGATAGCATAGTAGTAGCATGGCCAAATAGAAGAACATCTAAACTCACTAATGTAGAATCTAACCAAAGATTAGTTATAACCTACAATAGCGCAGATGCAAAAGAACTGCTAAACTATGCTAGCCATAGTCCTGACTCTAAACTATTTCAGACTGTAGATGAAGACAGTCTATATGAGCATGAAGAAAATCCCTTCAATGACTTTGAAGTAGAGATTTTACTTCCGCATAAAAACTCGACACTCGGGCCTGCTCTTGCAACTGGAGATCTTAATGGAGATGGTATCGATGATTACATTGTTGGCAGTGCTGTAGGACAAGTGTCTGGTGTTTTTATCCAAGATGGTAAAGGGGACTTTGAACAATTAGATATTCCAGATTTAAACAAAGATCAATATTATGAAGATTTAGGCATTTTGATTTTTGATGCAGATGGTGATGGGGACAATGATTTTTATATTGCCAGCGGAGGTAATGAATTTAAACCTGGTTCTCGCGGTTATGAGGATCGACTATATGAAAATGTTGGAAAAAATGAATTTAAACGAAACAAAGAAGCGCTACCTGATCTAAAAATTAGTGGTCTTGATGTTAGTTGTTCTGATTTTGATCATGATGGAGATATGGACCTGTTCATAGGGGGAAGATTAATACCTAAGAAGTATCCATATCCTGCAGACTCGTATATCTTGGAGAATGTTAGTGATGAGACTGGACCAAAATTTATTAACGCTACTGACAAGGTGCTCCCTGAATTAAAGTCTATTGGTTTAGTTACTTCGTCTAGTTGGATTGATTTTAATGGTGATGGCTGGGAAGACTTAGTATTAGCTGGAGAGTGGATGCCTCTCAAGTTTTTCCAAAATTCGAATGGATCCTTTGAAGATGTATCGGAACAAAAGTTAAGTGGCAAGTCTAACGGTTGGTGGTTTGATGTTCAGCAAGGAGACTTCGACAATGATGGTGACCTAGACTTAGTCGTAGGTAATCTAGGAAAGAATTATAAATATCAAGCAAGCGAAGAAAAGCCATTTAAGGTTTATCTAAATGATTTTGATAATAACAATACTGATGATATAGTACTTAGCTACAAAGAAGGTGAAACTGAATTTCCAGTCAGAGGAAGACAATGTTCATCCGACCAAATGCCAGCAATCAAAAATAAATTTAAAGATTACAATTCCTTTGCCATTGCTAGTGTCAATCAGATATATACCGATAAGATGCTCGATGAATCACTTAACTATGAGATCACTTCCTTTGAGAGTATATACTTAGAAAATCAACAAGGAAGATTCACCGCTAAACCCCTACCCCAACTTGCTCAAATCTCTAGTATTAATAAATTTTTGGTAGATGATATCGACACTGATGGTAATCTTGATATTATAATTGCTGGTAATCTTTATAATGCTGAAGTAGAGACCCCAAGAAATGATGCAAGCTTTGGACTATATCTGAAAGGTGATGGCAACGGTAATTTCGCTGCGAAAACAATGCGAGAGTCTGGTTTAAGGATTGTTGGTGACGTAAGAGGTCTGGAATTAATAACTATTGACAAAACAAAACATATCCTAATTGCTAAAAATGATGATCACCTACAATTGGTCAAAGTCAGTGAAAATCCAAAAAACATTTAACAGCATTTTATCTTGAAAGTGGGGATATAAGATTAAACTATTTACCCATATCAATAAATGATTTTATATCATTGACCGCCGTTGAATCGACTTGTCTCGACTCAACTTCTGAATCTGAGTTATATATCCCAATGTGATGAGTCCTTATACTAACACCAAGCTCTGCTTGGTCTGATCCTAATTGTACTGACATAGTATTACTCTGAACTGTAGGCATGTGACAAGATATACAGTCATTGCCCATTTCATTTGAATGGGATGTCTCCACTGAACATACAACGGTTTCTGTATTATGACAAGAGAAGCATTTCTGATTAAAATATTCAGCATCTCCTCTTTGATTAGTATGTGGATTATGACAAGTGCTGCAGTCCATTTGAGGGCTATTAATAAAGCATGCACTACTAGTAAGAAGACCATATTGATTGCCATGTACATCTAGTTCATTACTCTTTTGCCCTGTATAGAAATTCCGAGAATAGTCGTCCAATCGTTCGCCTACCAAA
>CALFUQ010000248.1 GCA_937929885.1 uncultured Saprospiraceae bacterium | reverse complement strand
CTTGGATGGGAGAGTTTTTTGGTTAGGTCTCCGTCATTTGTAATTAACAAAAGCCCTGTGGTATTTCTATCTAACCTTCCTACAGGGTAGACTCTTTGTTTTACTTTCTTCTCGACGATATCCATCACTGTTTTTCTACCCTTCTCGTCACTTACCGTTGTGACTACATTTTTAGGTTTATTCATTAAGATATAAACCTTCTTAACTTCTAGATGTAATCTTTTGCCCTGATAATAGACTTTGTCTTTGGGTACGGTTACGTAGCCTGGATTAACTTCGATCTGTCCATTAACTTTTATCTCACCGTTTTTGACTAATTCTCCAGCCTTTCGGCGTGAGCAGACACCACATTGTGCGACGAACTTATTGAGTCGCATACCTACCTTACCATCGATTATAGACTTAGCCAATTTTAGTGTTTTAATTTAATTCTTTACTGAAGGTACTCAGAAGTCTAGAAAGGAATGTCATCATTCTCTTCATCATTGAAGCTAGATGGCCTAGTTACTATCCCTGCGGCTAGTGGATCTGCTATATCTGTCTTGATAGGACCATCAAATGGGTTTTGATCAGGATCAACGAATTTGACAAAATGAGGGATAAACTTGAGGAACACACTTCCTAGTGATCCATTCCTATGTTTGGACAAGATGATCTCTGCCTGATCTTTAGGTACATCAAAACCATCTCCTAATTCATAGTAGTCAGGTCTGTAGATGAAGGTTACAATATCCGCATCTTGCTCGATCGCTCCTGATTCTCTAAGATCTGATAGTTGTGGTCTTTTATCTCCACCTCTGGTTTCTACTGCTCTACTCAGCTGAGATAGTGCGATAACTGGCACATTAAGTTCCTTTGCCAGTGCTTTCAGGGATCTTGATATCGTACTAATCTCTTGCTCTCTATTTCCTTTAGAAGCTGATGTACCTGACATCAATTGTAAATAATCAATTACAACCATCTCTATACCATGGTTCTGCTTAAGTCTTCGGCACTTTGCTCTTAATTCGAAAATGTTAATGGCAGGTGTATCATCAATGTAGATTGGAATCTCTGACATTTTCTCAACCGCATTATACATTTTCTCCCATTCGTAATCGTCTAAAGATCCATTCCTAAGACTCCTACTGTTAATCTCTGATTCCATGGCTATAAGCCTCTGGACCAATTGGAGCTTTGCCATCTCCAGTGAGAATATAGCAACAGGTTTACCTTGCAATGCTGCATTACGTGCAAGAGAAAGGGTAAAGGCCGTCTTACCCATACCAGGACGGGCAGCGATAATGATTAAATCTGATGGCTGCCATCCCGAGGTCATCTTATCTAACTCCTCGAATCCAGTAGGCACCCCAGTTAATCCTTCCTTCTTGCTTACTTCCTCTATTTCTTTAGAAGCCGATACTGCGAGACTACTCAATGCTTCGAAACCAGTGTTAAGATTACTATCTGTTACTTGATATAAGTTTTGTTCTGCTTCGTCCAACAGCTCAAAAATATCCATACTGTCTTCGTATGAATTTTTTATCGTCTCTGTTGAGATTCTGATCAGTTCACGCTGCACATACTTCTGTGTAATTATCCTAGCGTGGTATTCTACGTTTGCAGAAGAAGATACTTTGTTAGATAACCCCACGAGGTATTGTACTCCACCTATTGAATCTAATTTCTTAGCTTTCTTTAACTCTTCGTGGACTGTGAGTAGATCTACAGGTTTTGACTTTTCGAACAGTTGCATCATAACACCATAAATCTCCTGATGAGATTCTAGGTAGAAGCTTTCTGGATTTAGTATCTCTATGACTTTAGGTAGGCCCTCTGTATCAAGCATGATCGCACCTAACACCGCCTCCTCAAGTGGGACAGCTTGTGGCATGACTTTACCATAGACCATCTGACTTAGGTCGGCTTCCTTCTTATAGGATTTAAGTCCTTGGTTTAATGATTTGATTGGGTTCTTAGAGTCTGCCATGCGCTACTTATCGGGGTGAATACTACTATTGTGGTAAATGTAATTGGAATTAAATGAGCTAAATAATATGACCTAAGGCCTTCGTTGTTAGTTTGGTGTTAGTAAGATTGAAGTTGTGTGGATAACATATTCAATCTTCTATTTCCAAATAAATACTACTATAAATTACAAAATATAATCCCCAAATTATATATGTTATTACTAATATATAAAACTGATTTATAGACATTTAAGTTCGCACACAACGTTTATTACAACTAAACAAGAAAAAAAATCTAAAAGAAAAGCCTCGCATTTTTTGATGCGAGGCTTTGTTTAAAAAAAAATAAACTTTCTTATTTCTATTTTTTATGTGTACTGACTTTTTTAAGTACACCCTCTACTACTACTTTTTGATTTGCTACTTCTTCTTTCTTGACTAATTGATCTTCTTCATTTTTGGTGATCTTAGATTCCATCTCTGCTATTTTCTTTTTGCACTTCTCTATTTCTTCATGATATTTTTTATTGTCTTTCTCTAACTTCTCTAAGTCCTTGTTTAAATCCTTAAGATTGTTCTCCTCATTCTTAGTTTCATTTTCATATGACTTCTTTTTCAGATCATAAACAAAATCTTGAAAAATACTTTCTACCTCCTGTGCACCGTCTGGGTCACTTTCAAAGTTGACAAATTCCCCATCATTACTTACTAGAAATGTAGTCCTTGCCACTTTATCTTCTTCATGGATGGACATAAACATTTTGACACTACCGTCTGCTCCTATTTGAGGTACACTAACTTTCTCGGTATACCATTCGTTGTTCTTACCTTTTTTAGTCTTGCCATCATATTGCTTAACAAGATTTTTCCAAACTTTCTCCGCTTCTTTGCGAGAAACATTTTCGACTTGGATTGAAAGCGAATTACTCAAACCTTTTGGTGTGCCTGTATCAGACTGGGCTACACTATAATTTGACTGAAGGATAAAGCAAAAAATCGCTGCTAAAAGAATTACTTTTTTCATCGTGTTTGATTTGTTCTACTTATTTATGACTCCTCTTCACAATCATTCCACACGTTTAATTATCTAAAACTTTTGTTAATTTTTAGTCTAGTTCTTCATATTCCACAAAATCATCATCCGTATCCTTCTCAATCTCACCTTGATATCCCTTATCGATAGATTTAGGTCCTATAACTAATCTGTAAAAGAAAAAAAGTAAGACCCCGATTGTAATAATCTTAAACATGAAGTGATTTTCATAAATATATAGATAAATGTAAAAAGATGGTTTTTACTTGCCAATACTTATACTTTGTTTAGATTTTGAAGAAAGCCATCTACTAAAATACTGCAAGTACGAAATTTTTCGTATAATTTTACTACGAAGTAATTCGTATTATAAATACGACCATTAAATAACCATGTTAACTTCTAATTAAAAATGGCCATGAAATACCTAAAATTACTTTTCATACTTCTAATATTTTCAGATTGTCAAGCTCAAGAAGGCAATTTATTGGTAAGAAAGAGTTTAATCTCTGATTGGTCTAAATACCCGATCTATCCAAGATTAGCAGATGAACAAAACGATAATAGTGAGTGGAAAGAGGAATACAAATATTTAGACAGTATAGAGGTGTATGGGATCACCTATATGAGTGATGGACTTAAAGTCCACGGTCTAATGGCAAAACCTAAAGCAAGTGGTACTTACCCTTGTGTAATTTACAATCGTGGAGGAAATAGGGATTTTGGCGCTCTGCTGGTAGCACATGGTGCATTGACACTTGGTCAAATCGCTAAAGAAGGTTACATAGTTATAGCTAGCCAATACAGAGGTAATGCAGGCAGTGAAGGTGCTGAAGAATTCGGAGGTAAAGATGTAAATGATGTTTTGATATTAACGAAGGTGCTTGAGGAAATAGAAAGTGCTGATACAGACAAAATAGGAATGTACGGCTGGAGCAGGGGTGGTATGATGACCTACATTGCCTTGACAAAAACTGATAAAATTAAAGCTGCCGTGGTAGGTGGAGCAGTGTCTGATAGCTATGCTTCAATTAAAGATAGACCTGTAATGGAGACTGGTGTTTTATCGGAGTTAATTCCAAATTATCAATCTAATAGGGAAGAAGAACTAACTAAGCGTTCTGCGGTAATGTGGGCTGAAAAATTCTCGAAAGATGTACCCATATTAATGTTGCATGGCAATGCTGATTGGAGGGTAAAGCCAGAGCAAAGTTTAAAAATGGCTATGGAGTTTGAAAAGCAAAGAGTCCCCTACAGGTTAATCATGTTTGAAGGAGGAGATCACGGAATATCTGAACACAGACAAGAAGTTAATAGTCAAATGCTAAGCTGGTTTGATCGGTACTTGAAAAATGACGAAAAGGCTCCAAATATGGAGTACCATGGAAAATAAAACAAGTTATCAATCATAGGTCAATTAAGGTCCAACAGGCCATAGGGAGAATGGCCCAAATCCTTAGTTAAATTGTTACATTTGCACTACTTTACATATATCAAAAATTTAAATATTACCCACTAAGATGACTTCGATGAAAAAAATAACCAATATCAGTGGTTGGGCTGTGTTTGCAATTGCCTTCATGGTGTATT
This sequence comes from uncultured Saprospiraceae bacterium, assembly GCA_937929885.1. Lineage (GTDB taxonomy): Bacteria > Bacteroidota > Bacteroidia > Chitinophagales > Saprospiraceae > CALFUQ01. The sequence goes on along the minus strand of CALFUQ010000248.1, from coordinate 21,798 downwards.
TGTTCTCAGTGGAGCGCACGGGTAGTCTCTGGGATTGTGGGGAGTTTATACTAGGTGCTTACAAGTTACAGGTGGTACACCCTCCAGGAGCTCCGATATTTTTATTAGTGGGTCGTATGTTCACTTGGGTTGCATCTCTTATATCTGATGATCCTGCCAATATCGCATTTGCTGTCAATCTTATGTCTGGTATTTGCACCGCATTTACAGCGATGTTTGTAGCATGGATTACGATCACTCTTGGTCAATTTACACTTACAAAAGAAGAAGATGGTGATTTCACCCAAGGTCAAAAACTTGCACTAGGGTCTTCAGGAATTGTTGCAGGACTAGCTACAGCATTTACAAGTTCTATTTGGTTTTCGGCAGTTGAGGGAGAAGTCTATGCCATGTCTACCATGTTTACTGCTATGACATTTTGGGCAGTAGTTAAGTGGTATGGTATGGATGATAAAGTAACAAATGATCGTTGGTTAGTATTCGCGGCATTTAGTGCTGGTCTTTCAATCGGGGTTCACTTACTTAGTTTATTGACACTGCCAGCAATTGCTCTCTTGTATTATTTCAAGAAAAACAAAACCTACTCCTTCTTCGGAGTTGTAGGAAGTATGGCTGCAGGAGTTGGACTGATTGCATTTGTACAGAAATTTATAATCGTAGGAATCCCTACCCTCTGGAAGGTGTTCGAAGTACCTATGGTAAACTCTATGGGCATGCCTTTCCACTCAGGATTGATCCCTACTCTCTTGCTTGTGTTCCTTGCTGCTTTTTTCTTTATAAGATTAGCACAGCGCAGAAATAGTCACTTAATACATCTGCTTACTATGGGTGCGATTATGATGACGATAGGGTTTTCTACAATTGGTACTGTAGTAATCAGAGCAAATGCCGATACGCCAGTTAACATGAATGTACCAAGTGATGCACTCCGACTTTTGCCTTATCTAAACAGAGAGCAATATGGAGAACGCCCACTTCTCTACGGACCACACTTTGATGCCCAACCGATAGATATAGAGCGTGAAGAAAGATATGGAAGAGTAGGAGACAAATATGAAGTAGTAGAAGAAAAATATACGCAGGTCTTCAGAGGCTCAGATAAGATGTTATTCCCAAGGGTATCACATAGTGATCCTGCAAGGAGGCAATTATACCGAGAATGGTGGGGTGAGAAAACAGCTAAACCTACTCTTGCATTTAACCTTTGGTTTGCTGCTAAGTATCAAGTATCATGGATGTACTGGAGGTATTTTCTATGGAACTATGTAGGTCGCCAAAATGGTGATCAAGGGTACATGCCATACGATAAATCTGATGGTCATTGGATATCAGGTATTAAGATTTTTGATGAAATGAAATTATTTGATCAAGACTATCTCCCTAGTTGGATGAAGGAAAATAAAGCTAGGAATACCTATTTCTTCTTGCCGCTAATATTTGGATTGCTTGGGGTGTTTTTCCATTTCGGCAAACGTAAAAAAGAATTTTTGGCACTTGCCATTTTATTCCTTATTACTGGTATAGGTATTATCATCTATAGTAACCAGCCTCCTAATGAACCACGAGAAAGAGATTATGTATTAGTCGGATCGTTCTTCACATTCTGTATATGGATAGGTATGGGCGTGCTGGCGGTTTTTTCTCTCTTACGAAATAGATTAAGTCTTGGAGGAGTACCCGCCGCAGCTATTGCAGGAATCCTCACCTTGTCTGCCCCACTTATCATGGGCTTTCAAAATTTTGATGATCACAGTAGGCGCAATCATACTGCAGCTAGAGACTATGCTGCTAACTTCTTAGAATCTTGCGCACCTAACTCAATCATCTTTACATACGGGGATAATGATACTTATCCTCTATGGTATGCTCAGCAAGTAGAAAACATAAGGACAGATGTAAGAGTAGTAAACCTTAGTCTGATAGCAGTGGATTGGTACATTGAAAAGTTAAGAAATAAGGTAGACAATTCTCCACCACTTAAACTTAGCATCTCTCCTCAAAGCTATAGAGGTAAGAATAGGAATCAAGTATGGTTTTACCCAGATTCCCCTAATACTCCAACGAGCATTTATAATGAATTAGCTTTCATTAATGATGAAAAAAACACTCGGAATGGACAAACCTTAATGAGGACCAAAAAACTATACATACCTGTCAACAAGCAAGCGATGTTAAACCTGGGTGGCGTATCTCCTAGTGACACAAATATTGTGGATAGAATTGATATAGATCTAAGCATGCTAGGAACTGGATATATTACAAAGGACGATTTAGCTGTGCTAGATGTCATAGCCTCTAACATCAATGACAGACCGATCTATTTTGCTACAACTAGCCAGAATAAAAAACTGCTAGGTCTCAATGACTATATGCAGTACGAAGGTCTAGGATTAAGAATAGTACCTATAAAAACAAAAAGCTATCAGTCTAATGAAACTTATCGAAACTCAATCTATGACAGTGGCAGAGTGAATACTGATTTAGTTTATGACAATATCATGAACAAGTTTACCTGGGGTAATTTTGATAAGCTTGATCTATTTGTAAATAGTAGCTACGGTGCAGAGGTGCAATCGCATAGAATAATTATGATGAGAGCAGCACTGCAAATGATCCAAGAAAATAAGTTGAGTAAGGCAGTAGAGCTTACTGATAAATATTTTGAAGCATTCCCTAATACTAACTTTCCTTACACGGGACAGCTAGAGCCATTCTTTAGGGTATACGCTTCAGCTAGTGCTAATGCTCAGTTTAAAAAACATGCTCTTACGCTTGCCAATAATTTGAGAGAAGAAATGATCTTCTATGATTCCATTGGAGAAGACGTAATCAAGTCAAGTTTTGAATACGATTATTATATTGCAGTAAGAGGAGTTTCTGATTTGCTAAGACTAACACAGCAGATAGGAGACACAGCATTCTTACAAGAACTAAATACGTTGATTGGAGAATACAATATCCAGCCAGCTAGAAATTAAAAACGCTAATAAAAGATGAAAGGGATTGCGATTGGTTGCGACCATGCAGGATATGAGTATAAGGAACACATAAAGGCCTACTTAACAAAGAAAAGATACTACGTCATGGACATGGGTACGAATAGTCCTGACTCCGTAGATTATCCAGACTTTGTTCATCCTGTTGCTAATAAGGTATCAAATAAAGAAGTAGAGGTAGGTATATTGATTTGCGGATCAGGAAATGGAGTTTCTATGACTGCTAACAAACATAAGAACATTAGAGCTGCTCTTTGTTGGAATGTAGAACTTGCAAGATTAGCTGTCCAACATAACAATGCAAACGTATTATCTCTCCCCTCTAAGTTCGTCAGTAAGCGCCAGGCTGTATTTATAATTAGTGCATTTTTAGAAGCAGAGTTTGAAGGTGGAAGGCATGAGCGCCGAGTTAAAAAAATGACTAAGTACTAAAATCCTTTTTTCAAAACACAACTATGCGACTTTCACTTCTAGGATTATTTTTATCATTTGCATTTTCCGTAACAGGTCAGTATACTAGTGGTGTCTCTACACCAGATACAACTCTATCCAAAATCGTAAATGAATCAGATCTCTCTGTAAAGTATGCTAACTCCATAACTGCAGAAGAATTAAAAAAACATCTTGACATACTTTCTTCTGATGCCTTTGAAGGTAGAGAAACTGGTACTGCTGGGATAGACAAAGCGGCAGACTATCTTTCAGATTATTTTGATTCTTTAGATCTTCCTAAGATTGGGGATGACGGCTCATATTTTCAAAATGTACAGATCACTTTCACAAGAGGGGCTAGCTCTGAGATGTTTGTCAATGGGACAAGGTATAAGCACCTCTGGGACTATTTATCTTTCCCTAGCCGGAATAAGAATCTTCCAGAGTTTAAAACTGATGAAATAGTTTTTTTAGGATATGGAATTGATGATCCTCGTTACAGCGATTACCGCGGTGTCGATGTGAAAGATAAAGTAATCATGATCTATGATGGAGAACCTGTAAATCAAGACTCCATTTCAATGATTACAAAGACAGAACAACTATCTCACTGGAGTAATAGCTGGAAAAACAAATTAATAGCAGCAAGAAATAACGGTGTCAAATTGGTTCTCATTATTGCAGATGATATTAAATCTGAGCTAAATAAAAATCGAAATATTTTGTTAGGTGGCAGTATGTCTCTTGGAGACAAGTCAGTCTTTAAAGAACCATTTGCAAATAGCGTATCAATTTCTTCAACGATCGCTAAAGAGATAATGGGCAATGATCTTGCAGAAGTAATAAAAATAAGAGATCAAATAAAAGCTAAAGGAAAAGCTAAAAGCAAATCCCTTAAAAGTGAGTTAATGTTTGGTCAAAATATAACACGCAAGCTCCTAGAAGGTGTTAACGTGATGGGCTTTATAGAAGGCTCTTCTAAGAAAGATGAGATCGTGATTGTCTCTGCCCACTTTGATCATGTAGGTAAGACAGGTGACGATATATTTAATGGAGCTAATGATAATGCATCAGGTACTTCTACAGTCTTAGAGATAGCAGATGCATTTGCAGAGGCAAAGCGAAATGGTGAGGGGCCAAAACGAAGTATTCTTTGCCTACTAGTTTCTGGTGAGGAGAAAGGCTTATTAGGATCAGCTTACTATACCGATAAGCCAGTCTTCCCAATCGAAAATACCGTCGTAGATATTAATGTAGATATGGTGGGAAGGTCAGATGTCAAGTATGCTAACAATCCTGATTACATCTACGTCATCGGTTCAGACAGATTAAGCACAGACTTACATAAAATCAATGAATCTGTAAATCAAAAATATACTCAGCTCACTCTAGACTATACTTACAATTCTGAAAGTGATCCTAATCGATACTACTTCAGATCTGATCACTATAACTTTGCACAGAAAGGGATTCCAGCTATCTTTTATTTCAATGGTACTCATGAAGATTATCATAGGCCAAGTGATACTGCAGAGAAGATCAACTTTGAACAGATGAAGAATACTGGGCAGCTAATATTTCACACAGCCTGGGAGCTCGCTAACAGAGAAGCCCGAATCCAAGTAGATGTAGATACAAAAAAGCCTAAGAAGATATCTCCTTAGGCTCCGTATATAATTGATTTAGATAATTCTAGATTAGTACTCTACTTCTGTCCTGTCTATTAGCCTGAACCCGTTACCATGAATATTCACTATCTCTAGATTAGTATCCTTCTTAAGATACTTTCTGAGCTTCGTTACGAATACATCCATACTCCTTGCTGTGAAGTAATTATCATCGCCCCATATCTTTGTCAAGGCAACTGACCTTGGTAGTACATCATTTTTATAAAGACAGAATAGTCTTAGCAGATGTGCTTCCTTCGGTGATAACTTATCTTTAGATTCACCCTCTTCATTTTTATGAGTTAAAATCCTCAGTGGGTAATTAAAATGATAGTTTCCAATATCAAATTCTTTGATATCCTCTTTCTCATCTACCTCTGCACTGCTTCTCTTTAAGATAGCTTGTACTCTAAGCAACAATTCCTCAGAGTTAAATGGCTTAGTGATATAATCATCAGCACCTATCTTAAAACCTTCTACTACGTCTTCCTTAAGGGTCTTAGCAGTTAAAAATATAATGGGAGTTTGTTTGTCCTTTTCTCTAATTTCTTGCGCTAGGGTAAAACCATCTTTCTTAGGCATCATTACATCGAATATGCATAAGTCGAATTTGCCTTGGTTATACTTTTCTAGTCCTGCTTCTCCGTCGGTTGCTAAAGTGACATCGAAATCATGCATTTCTAGGTATGATCTAAGTACATCGCCAAAATTCTGGTCATCCTCAACAAGTAGAATCTTGTTATTCATATGAGTGTTTATAGTATTAAGATTACTATTTTAACAATTAGTCACTCACTTTTATTGGAAATGTTAAAATAAATTTACTACCCTTACCCACCTCGCTTTTAACATCAATCTTTCCTTTATGGGCGTCGATTATAGCTTTTACATAGCTTAAGCCTAGTCCAAACCCTTTTACATCATGTAAATTACCTGTATGCACTCGATAAAATTTATCGAAAATATGCTTCAATGCATCCTTATCCATCCCGATTCCATTGTCTTCGATAATAATTTTGACTCCTGCTTTAGTGTCTTCAGTGAACACTTTAATGTCTGGAACTTCTGTGGTGTACTTATTTGCATTGTCTAAGAGGTTATGTACAACATTAGATATATGCAGTCTATCTCCTTCTATTTGGTTCGTTTTAGCATCTAATATCCCAGTAACTTTTCCACTCTTGGACGCAACTTTAAGATTGGCATTCTCTACAGCTTCGTTTATTACCTCATGGAGGTTGACTTGGGTAAGATTGAGCTGAAAATTCTTCTTGTCCAACATTGCCATTTGCAACACCTTCTCCACTTGCTTAAGCATACGCTTATTCTCTTGTTTGATGATGCCTATAAACTTTGTAAGCTTCTCTTTATTTCCAATGATTTTAGAACTCATCATAGAATCTGAGGCCAACGAAATGGTAGCGATAGGCGTCTTAAACTCATGCGTCATGTTATTAATGAAGTCGGTCTTCATATTAGAGACTTCCTTTTGTCGCAAGATGGTATTGATAGAGTATATAAAACAAAACAAGATTAGACTAGTAAACAAAAGTGACCCTAACAATGAAGTCCAGACAGAGCTCCACAAAAATGTAGTCTTACCAGGGAAAAATACTCTTAGTGAACCTGGTGGTGAGTTATCTTCTGTTCCAAAAATCTCAATCCGATGTGGCGAGTTACTCAAGTTAACTTCTTCGTCTACTATCGCATCACCCGAACTAGATAACGGTGCATCATCAAACTGTGATACATATACATCATTAACTATAAAAAAACTTTGCTTCGCATTATCGTAGACTCCGTATTCATAATTAAGATCTATAGCCTCATTATTAAACTCTTGTTCTATAAATGCTTTGAGTGATTTATTATTAATCTCTTTAAAAAGGTAGTCTGTGTTCAATTCATAAAAAGAAGAATTAAGCTCTTGTCGATACCCTTCAATAGAATTTTTTGAATACTTTTTAGGATGTAAAATCTTACCAAAAGTAAGGTCAGATTTATCTTTCAAAAATGAGGCACCACTATATTTTGGCTTTGATTGAGCTTCCTCTCTTAGTCTTTCGTAAACTCTGTTAAGCGCATCTAAGACATCGGCATTAAATCGTTTCTCAGATTCATCTACTGTTTGTTTAATATAATAAAACTGGATTATAGCCGTACCTAATAAAGCGATAGACATTAACACTATAATCAATTGGATTGCTCCTTTACCCATTTTATTAAATTAGTAAATGCAGTTTACTAGATGAATGAAAAAATATTTTGCGTAGATAATACAAGATTAATCTACCTCTACTTTAATTACATTAATCCGAGTAGGATTAACATCAATTTAACCGCAAAGATAATGTTCTCTTGGTATTGCTCAAGATGAAAAATTAAGACATAAATAATCTATCTATTCTTAATTTAAGATAAAGCTTGCTGTGATTCCTCCTTGTATACTTGTAATAGGATAAGATGTAGATAAGTAAGGTTTAGAGTTGCTATAATCAAAGAATGCTCTTAGTGTCAGATTCTCATTAAAATCGTAATCGATTGAAGGGTTAAATCTTATAGACTTGAGTCCTCTAATCGGTTTCTCACTTGCGCCATCGTCAAACTTATGAATCCAAGTTACATCATCTCTCAGCGCAAAATCTAAGTTAAAGGTCATCGCTTTGCCACGACTATTTGTTACACCTCCTCTATTGCTTGAAGGCTCCTCTGGGAGATCTTCTTGTGTCCTGCTTCCCCTTCTACCTCTACTCTTGCCTCCTCCTAAGAATCCAATATTTACATTCTCTTTAGTAAACCCAAAACCGAAGACATACTCCGTTGCTCTCGCTTCAGTAAGTTGCCCAAGACCTAGTGATAATAATAAGTTCCTCGTTTTCTTCCATTCGAAATTTAGATTCATATTATTCTTAGTCTTCACCTCGATACCTATGATAGGTGAAAACTGTTCTGATATAATAATCTCTGGAATCTCTAATCGTGCAAAATAATTTCTAGTGTTGACTAATGGATCTACAAAAAATGGATCTTCAATATTAAACTGCAAATCAGAAGAATATCTAGAAACTCTTAAGGTAGATTTATACCCATGCGTAATATTTACATTACTAAAGATATCGCTAAACATCGGCAGCTTACTCAGACCATTATACCTTAGATCCCAGTTTGGTGCAGGCATATAATTTCTAGCACCTACTTCTGATTGTAGATCTAGCGATACTAGATTAGCATCTTGCCCGCTGTACGCAGCAATAAATGCTGGTATCAGCACATCGTTTTGTTGTCTACCATAACCCTGAGCGTAACTTTCTCCATCTAATGCATGTGCGCCAGCTCCAGCCTCGTTAGGAAGCCTATATGAGATTATAGATCTATTGTCACTAAACTCTGTAAAGAGTTCTCGGATATTTTCATTGAATAAAGTGTTCATCGCAAAGTAGGTCACTTCAAACGAGCCAACATCTCTAAGCGCTAATTGTTGAAACAGTGGATCTGTAGGATTACCAGTCGTATTGATAAAGTCCTCCGTATGATTTTCAATAAACTGTTTCTTGAAGTTTACATTTATTTTAAAATCTCTCCACGGCTCAAGCTCTACCCTTGCCTCGTAATTCTGAGTATTATTTTGAATAATCTGTTGATTCTGATAAATACTTGTACTTATCCAATTATTATCAGCGGCATTTCTCAGCCAGTTATTGTTATTGGTTATGCTTATATCTGGTTGCATCCCTGCCACGAAACCCCACCCAGGAGTTTCAAAACCACTGGCCATACCTAGATAGGTAGTGGACGGCAAGAAACCAGGCACAACTGTCCCAAGGTTTTCTTTGTACGTGAATTTTATACTTCTCAGCGAAAGCAATGGTCTTACAAAAAACTTCTCAGCACCTGATGCTACCCTTGCCTTATTCTTACTCTTGCTACGTTCCTTAGTAGCGGTTTCTTTTGATTTATCCTCTGCTTCATCCCTAGAAGTTCTTCTTCTTGGCGATCTCTGATCTAAGCTTTTAAGATACTTAGACTTGTTATATAATTTATCAAAACTAAATGTAGCATTAAAAGATCTCGCTTGATTATTCTGAATAACGTTTCCTAAGGAGTCTGCATTAATCGATGCTCGAGTCCATGCATAATCTGCAGAATACTGCGCTTTCATACTGATCCAGTCCATGTAAGGCAGATACCTGATTGGCAGTGTGTAGTTTACAGTGACACGATGATCATAGTTTTTGTTACGTCCTAAGTCTCTTATGTTATTTCTTATGTAATCTTTCCTAACACTATCATCAACGCTTCCAGCAGGTTGAATTTCTCCTCTTTCATTTACCCAGTCTCTGTCTGCTGCTTTCCTCCGCACACCCACTTGTCTCAGCTCATCTACTACGCCATAATTATTGGCAGTGAATGATAGATTAAGTGCTTTGGTAAAATCCCATTGTAGATTATATCTTCTGTCCCAATCAAATCTAGAATCGTTAAATAGATACTCGATCTCGGCAGGATCTGGAATCCTATAAAGCTTCTCACTCTTAAATCGTCTTAACTGTGAGCTAAACGAGAAAGAGTTAGGCAATGGATTAAAGTTGAACTCTTTGAGCAGTTTAACTTTTGCTTTCTTAAATGGTTTTATATATGTCGGCCGCTTAGAATAATCATAATCTATGCCCCCACGATAATCATCCGAGACATCAGACTTAATGATCTCATCTTTGTATAGCGTATTTGTATAAGAATAACTCGCACTGAAGTTCGAGATGTCCCAAGGCTTAGGACTACCTTTCGATCCAGTAGCTCTATTTTTTTTGACATTACTAAATGCAAATGTCTTAATCCTTGTTTCTTCGGTACTTCTGTCCAAAACTTCTGCCCGTTCTAAAGGATCAGTGGTAGTTTCTAAAACTTCATCGACAGTTAAATCTAATTCGTATGGATCAAACTTTGGCTTCACGAGTTGCCTAGAGTATTGCGCATAAAACGGAACGGTTAAGTTCCACTTATGAGGAGTAAACTTTGCCAACTCTAAATTGGTGGCGACATCGTATTCGATATTTCGATCTAGGGATCGCTCTGCCACACGCTGGTCTATGGCTCCCCATCCTACAGAACTGTATTGTGCTGATGCAGTGACATCTCCAAGGTCTGCTAATTGCACTTCTAATCGTGCAAGACCTGCAACTCCGCCATCTTCCTTGATCCCTGCCATCCTGAGTTCGTTGACCCATACCTCGCCACATAAAGATCCTACTCCTCCTTTCTTATTTCTCACACCTATGATTATTCCTTTGATATAACCTAGACTTGGGTTACCCTTTATCTTAATATTTGCATTACGATTAACCGTCGTGTCTCCTTCAAATTCTGGAAACTCTGTGATACTTCTTACGAATTCATCTGTAAGTGGTATCCCATCAAGATTTCTGATTTTCTTAATCTCCGTAAAGGCGTTTAAAGCTACATTGACATAGTTGTCTTTAAGCCATACTTGAGCTGCATAATCTTCTGTGCTTGTCGTAGCATTTGCTACATCTGGATCAGAAAGCTTAAGTGGGATTTCGTACTCATAGAAGTTATTATTGAAATCTTTTCCTAGCCTAACAAATATAGCCATGTCATCGTCTTCGAGAAGAGGATCTGTTGTCTCCGCATGGACAAACATCTGCATCTTCTCAAACAAACGTAAATCAGGCTCAGTCAATTTATAGATCATCGCCTCACAGCTATCTGGTAATCCACATACATTTAGCTTTAGAGATTTCTCATCTTGCTGTACGTTAGAGAAAGTATTAAATAATCGCTCTCTTTTGATACCTGCTGGGATTACATATCTGAATGGTGACTTGTTACTATTTTCTTCTACTCCTATCTCATCAACTACAAAGTCGATATCGCTTATCTCGCCGTCACCAACGCAAGTAGAATCGATCGGTAGTTGTCTCCATTGGTTACGGACTAGTTCAAACTCTGCAAGTCTAAAAGTTTTCTTACTCTTAAAACCATCCATATACATTCTGATGAATTGGATAGATCTAAATCCTTGGATATCGTTAACAGGTTCTCCTTGTGCAATTGGGACTCTATATCGATACCATTTTTCTACTTCTTCATTACTATTTCTTACTTCTCTTACATCAGTTATAAAATCTCCAGGTCTTCTTTCGATCTCTCCACCATCATTTACCATTGGGATTCTATATTCATAGTAGCTTTCACTTTGCTCTAGAGATCGATTGTCATTTAGATCCTCAGCATCAGGGATCGGATTACCTGTACCAATACTCGAATTTGCATCTGGCGCATTCCCTTCTGGGTTATTATACCTTCTATATTTTTCGATTATACTGACATCATCAGGATAGAGCTCGTCTAGGTAAGAAAGGAAATTATCGTTAGCTGGATCAGCTAATATCTCATTACTTCCAGCTGGGAAAGCTGAGATTATTTGATCTACATAATCTGTATAAACTTCTCTTTCTTCCGCATCAGCTAGCCCATCAAATCCTAAATCTTGAATATCAATATTTTGTTGATCAAATCCATTTACCTGGGGAATACTTAATGGTACACGTCCCCAGTTTGTATTTTGAATTGGAATATTTTCTTCAGGAGTAGGAAGTGAATTTTCGTAAAACTGAAGGTTATCTTTTAAGACATCTTCCGATACATTTCCTAGGTTAAAATAGAGCATTCCATCTTCATCAGGATCATGTGTTACCGTCTCATTATCAATGAATGGATTAAGCATCCAAAACTCTATGTACTGGAAATTAGAAGCTTGAAAATCATTGTTAGGTAAGTACCTCATTATTCCACCCCATCTACTTTCTGGATCTTTTAGTTTTATTCTTTGAGATCCAGATTCAAATTCTAGACCTGCAGAGAATTCTGTACCTTCTGGTGGATCAAAATTATACGGCCCTCTCTCATCAGGACAATAAGTCAAATCAAACGTAAGTAGATCTGGAATTGTACCTACAGGAAGATCTCTGTTAAATAATTCTCTTTGGTTAATTGGTCTCGTATAAGAGTTTCTTCTGTCTTCAGCAGTTCTTGCATTCCTATTATCTATTACGTACCAGTTAAGTGCCGCTCTGTTCGCTCCATAAACTACATCGTTTACCCGCTCTGCTTCTAAGAATTTTTGGTCTTGTGTCTCCGGTGTACTTGCAAGAACCCACAGATTAGGTCTTGATCCTAGTGGGATACTACTACCTGCCCCTTCAAAATCATCGATACTAACTACACCTCCATCTGCTCCAGATACATTAATCGCTTTAGAGTGGCCAGGTTTAATTGCTGCTACTTCTGCAGTGAAATTTATTGAAGATGGTTCTTTCGTACTATAGAATGGAAGCTTGTCAACCATCCTAGTCAACATAGGCACCTCATTACTATAGGTCATGTCGAATCCAAAAATTCTATTATTAATAGGATCGTCTCCGAGATTAACTTTCTCCGTATAAGGCCTTTCGAAAAGCCTCATATAGGTTGCCCCTAGATTAAGGTTCTTATTCGCTTCGTAATCAAATCTTAGTCCTAACATTGTTTTCTGCTGTAGACTAAATAGTGATTGATCTTCAAAGGAAACTCTGATCGGTACCCCCTGCTGCAAGTAGGCGTCATTAATGATTTTTATCCTACCGATACCATAGTCGATGTCATAATCTACTCCCTCTCTTAGTATCTGACTTCCTGCTCTGACCGTTACTGATCCTTGAGGTATATTAAATCCACCTAGCGAAATCTCAGATGATATACTAGACTTAAATTGTCCTTTTATTACAAATCTATTGGCGTCAAGATTTTCTCTTGCTTCTGTGATATTGGTGGTATATAATTTTGGATAACCATACTTGTTATACAACTCTGCATTACCATCTAACAAGTTTAGTAAAGAGCTGCCAAAGGGTTCTAAGACTGGAAAGAAGACACTTCCTGTCCTCGTGTTAATTGTAAGATTGGGGATAAAATCAAATACTCCATCTTGCTGAGGATCTCCTTGTCTATTAAGTTTATCTAGTTCAAAAACTTCTAGAAGTGGTATTTGCCTGTAATCTCTTTCAGCTGTAGTCTCTGGCAAAAAACGCTTAAGCGTAGCATCACTAAAATCTTCATAGAAGATATCTAGTTGAAAGTCTTCTTCATTTAATTGTGCTGTACCGAGCGGATACACATTCTTCATCATCAGATCCCATGATGGCAAGTCTACTCGCTGGTTAGTACTTTTAAGCATCTTCACATAGACTACATCTTCTGGCTCTGGATTTTCCATTTCGTCCAATCCTCCTCTGTTACTCTCATTTGTAAGTTCTCCTACTTTGTAAACCTTATTCCCGTTTAATGCATACGTATATTCATAGGCTACACCAAGTACTTGATTTGGTCTAAGACGTACATTGATAGATATGAATCCAAGATTTGGGTGAAAAGTAAATTCATTCTGATTCAACTTCCTCATACTCTGCACCTCAAAATCTCTATTTTGCTTCATGTCATAGACCGTCTTAAGTCTTGAGGTAGTATTAACGATTTGTCTAGTCTCCGCATCATTAACTAAATCCAAGAATAGATCAGAAGAGGCGTTATCTGGTAAGGCATTACCATTGATATCTACCAAGTCTGCAGGAATCGGTGTCTTAGGAGGATATATAGAGTTTGGATTTTCAAACCGTGCAATATTCGCTTCTCCTAAATCTGCAATCGCAGCTACAGTAGCAGAATTTCGCAAATCAGAATTTTGATCGTTGGTAACCCATACTTCTATATTGTTAACTCTGTATAGCGATTTAATCTGAGGCATATTAGTAAGTGCCCCTTCATAGTTATCTCTAGCATAGTGGGATAAGAAGAAGTGTCTGTTCTCATCATACTCATCTGGTCGTACTTCGAACTCTTGTACCAGTGCACCATTCTCGATTACGAGATCTTTTTGCTCAGACCTTTGCTGAGAAGCAACACCCGTCACTCTTAATTTTCCAAATTGCCACTCTGTCTTAATACCAAATAGACTTTGGTTACCTTGGATAAGCTGACTTCTAAGCGGCAAACTCACATCACCTGCCTCTATTGTTTTGATGATATCATCTTCACTAAACTGCTCACTATCATAAGCAAGCTTAATCTTATTATCAAAATCAAAAGTTGCTTGAGTATTGTAATTAAATCCTATATCCATCTTGTCTCCGATCTTACCGTCGAGAGCCATCTGGATATCCATATCAAAGTCAAATCCTCCTTGTCTTTGTAATCTTGGTGCGATGAATGGATTTTGCACGTTTTGATAATCAACACCAAAAGTCATATCAATGCTACCGTTAGGTTCGATCGTCACCGCATTACCGCCAAAGAGACGATCAACCATATTTTGTTTGATATCTACTTTTGACATCGGATCTACTAATCCATTATTTGATCTTCTACTAGACCCTACTCCTGCTAACCTATTAAAGTAATCTGTCTCTTGTTCCTTTGCTCTCCAGTCAAGATATTCTTCAAAATCCATGTAAGTTGGCATCCTGTAGTACTCTTCTCCGATCTTTTCGGTAATGATATACTTGCCTGATTCGGCATCATATTCTACCTCCTGATCTAAAATACTAGTCTGGATATCAAATGGGTTTCTAGTCTTATCAGTGACATGATCGCCATATCGCTCTTGGAGAGGAATGGTATCGACAGCAATAGACAATACATCGACAGGTTGAGGCCCCTTGAACTTGGGCTCACCATACGACACAGTACCGCAAAAAATAACTAACGCTAGACCTAGGAATAGCTTCAAAATCCTTGTACTCATCTTAATTTTCTGAGGTAAAACTTAGCTTATACGCTGATTTTAGTAGGTTTTCTTGAAAATGTCCCTTTCTAACGCAGAAGATGGGGTGTGAATTACTATTTATGTTGTTAAACTTAGCTATTTAGATAGCTGCTGAAGTACTGTTTTTATTATGGTTTCAACAGTCATGCCATCAATATCGATCTTAGCAATTGCTTTTTGCACTTGAGCCTTCTGAAATCCTAAAGAAGAAAGCGCTGAAATAGCCTCGGAAACAGGTAATTGTTCTGTTTTTAGTGGGTTTTCGCCATTCGTGATGCCGTCTTTGACAAATTTGTCTTGTAAGTCTATTATTATCCTTTTTGCAGTTTTAGGACCGATGCCTTTAATCTTGTTAATGGCTTGTACCTGACCATTTGCAATCAAAGATTTAATTTCTGAGGGACCAGATGCTAACATTATCCTTGCCGTATTAGGGCCTACACCTGATACTGAGGTAAGATCGACAAATAAACTCCGTTCATATTCTTCAAAAAATCCATAGAGTGTCCTAGAGCCATCTTGAGAATTGACATGTGTATGAATCCACAATTTGGCCTTACTAAGTGATTCGATTTTAGAATAAGTATTGAGGCTGATATTAACATGATATCCTACTCCACCACAGTCTACATAGGCATAAGTCGGAGATTTATAAGAAAGTGCACCATCTAAATATCCTATCATAAGATTAACTCTGGATTGTTGATAATTCGTGAAGGTACTAATCCAATTTGTTTGAAGCTAAGAAATCCTATTTTTGCGAAAATCTAATGTCAAACCCTACATGAATATATTGGTCATCGGAAGCGGAGGAAGAGAGCATGCTTTCGCTTGGAAGTTAGCTCAGAGTGAACTTTGTAAAAACATATTTATCGCACCAGGTAATGCTGGAACAGCACAGATTGGAACCAATGTAGATTTGTCGATATCAGACTTCGAAGCAATTGAAAAGTTCTGTGCGTCTAACGGTGTTGAGATTATTCTTGTTGGCCCTGAAGCGCCCTTAGTAGATGGCATATGGGATCACTTTAAAGACACAGAAATCTATGTATTCGGACCTAGCAAAGAAGCATCTCGACTAGAAGGTTCTAAAGCTTATGCTAAAGAATTTATGTTGGAAAATAATATTCCAACAGCATCCTATAAAGAGTTTACTATTGATAGTAAAGAAGAAGGGATAGACTACATCAGAAAACATGATCTTCCAATCGTGCTAAAAGCTGATGGTTTAGCAGCTGGCAAAGGAGTATTAATACTAAATGACAGAGAAGAAGCAGTAGCAGAATTTACAATGATGCTTGAGGGTAAATTTGGTGAGGCAAGCGAGCGAATTGTTATTGAGCAGTTTCTAGATGGGATAGAGTTTTCTGTATTTGCGGTTACGGATGGTGAAGGTTACAAAATACTGCCAATCGCTAAAGATTATAAGCGCATCGGGGAAGGTGATACTGGACTAAATACTGGAGGCATGGGCGCAGTTTCGCCAGTACCATTCGTAGATGAAGAACTTTATGAAAAAGTAATTAAGCACATAATAGAACCTACGATCAAAGGAATTAAAACCAGAGGTTTAGATTATCATGGATTTGTATTTGTAGGGTGCATAAGAGTAGATGGAGATCCATATGTAATAGAGTATAACTGTAGGATGGGAGACCCAGAAACTGAAGTGGTACTACCAAGATTAAAATCAGACTTTCTAAACATAATGTTACAAGTTAAGGCTGGTAAAATCACTGAGCTTGAAATAGAAAAAGATGATCGATTTGCAACTACAATGATGTTAGTTTCAGGAGGCTACCCAGAGTCTTATTCTAAGGGAAAATTAATGACAGGATTTGACAAAGTGGAGACAAGTTTATTGTTTCACTCAGGAACCAAGCAAGCTGGGGATACGGTTGTCACCAATGGAGGGAGAGTCTTAGCGATTACGTCTTATGGAACAACGAAAGAAGAAGCATTAGCCAACTGCAAAACAAATGCAGAAAGAATAGAGTTTGAAGGGAAGTATTATCGTACAGATATAGGCTTTGACTTATAAGACATAAGTCTCAGAGTAACATAATATTAACACCGTCTTAGCTATTATATTTATTAAATTTGGGCAACCTGAGAAAACCGTTCAAATACATTCCAATAGTACCACATAATATGAGGTTTTACATTCTATCCGTTTTATTCTTGGCTATAAGCCTCTGCAATCTTCAAGGGCAAAAATCTGATCCAACTTTATTTACCGTCGATGGTATTCCTGTAGGTGTGTCAGAGTTTAATTATATCTATAATAAAAACAACGGAGAAAAAGCAGATTACTCAAAAGCAAGTATAGAGGAATACCTCGATCTGTATGTGAAATTCAAACTTAAAGTACGCAAGGCTAAGGAACTAAAACTTGACACTATCAAAGCGCTCCAAGACGAACTTGCTGGCTATCGACAGCAGCTAGCTAATTCTTATCTAGTCGATAAAGAAGTAAATCAAAAGCTAGTGAATGAAGCGTTTGAGAGAAAACAAAAAGATGTCAAAGTATCACACATACTTATCTCACTATCTGAGCGAGCAAATGATGCCACTGTTGCAGCGGCTAGAGAAAAGGCTGCACAGATCAAACAAAAGCTAGAGCAAGGAGCTGACTACAGCATGATGGTGAAGACTATGTCTAATGATAAAAACACGTCAGACAATGAAGGCGAGCTAGGTTGGATTACTGCTATGTTACCATCTGGATTCTATGAATTAGAAAGCGCAATCTTTAATACACCAAAAGGAAAATTATCAGACCCTGTCAGGTCTTCTCTAGGCTATCACATCATCAAAGTGCTAGACCAAAGACCAGCACGAGGAGAAAGAGAAGTGGCGCACATCCTAGTTAGAGATAAATTGAAAGGTAAGACTGTAGCTAATGCTAAATCTAAAATCGATAGTCTATACCAACTCATTAAAACAAATAAGGTAAGTTTTGATAATCTAGTTGCCACAAATTCTGATGATGCAAACACTAGAAAGAAAGGAGGCTATTTAGGAAACTTTGGCATCAGTCAGTTTGAAATAGCGTTTGAAGATGCTGCTTTTAACTTGAAAAATGACGGTGACATATCTGCTCCAGTAAAAACATCAATAGGATGGCATATTATCAAGAGAGTCAGTAAAAAAGATTACTCAGATGAAACTAAGATGAAATCAGAATTGCAGAATCTATTGAAGAAAAATGATAGAGCAGAAAATGCAAGATTAGCACTCATTGATAATATTAAGCGAAGTGCTTCTTTCAAGGAATTCCCAATTGCGTTAAATGCATTTGCGCTTAGTCTTGATGATAGCTTTTACTCTTACAAATGGGCTATCCCTGAGATAAAAGAGAATACCATATTTACAATAGGCGACCAAGATGTCACAACCAAAGATTTTGCAGAATACTGTAAGCGGAACACAAGGACCAGATTAAGATTTGATAAAAAGAAGCCAATCATGACTGCAGTCAAATCTATGTATGCAAGTTACACAGATGAGAAGGCTATACAATATGAAGAAGCAAACTTAGAAGCAAGATATCCAGAGTTTAAATCTCTAATGAGAGAATACGAAGAAGGAATACTCTTATTTGAGGCAACTAAAATAAATGTCTGGGACAAAGCATCGCAAGATAAGGAAGGGCTTAATGGCTTCTTCGAACGAATGAAAGATAACTACACTTGGAGGCAGAGAGGTGTGTTAGATATTTATACCCTCAAATCTACTGATGAGAAACTAATCAATCAGGTAACTAAATTACTAGAGTCTAAAGATGCTACCCTATTGCAACAGTTGATAAATACTAAAGAGAAGATATTACTTGTAGATCAAGTGACACAAGAATCAGGTGCTAAAGAATTTTTAGGATTAAAGTGGAAAGTTGGTGCAACATCAGAGCCAGTAAAAGACACTAGGAATAACATCACTACCATCAAGAAGATTGTAGAAATCTTGCCTGAAGCTCAAAAGACAATAGATGATGCAAGAGGCTATATCATAGCTGACTATCAAGACGAATTAGAGATAGCTTGGATCGAGGAACTTAAAAAACAATATCCAGTAGACATCAAAAAGAAGGTGTTGAAATCACTTATCAAAAAGTAACCTAGTGAGAATATGCTCACTTGTCATCCTAAGCTTATTATGGCTTAGCTGTAATAAATCTTCTGAATCAACTACGCAAGAAGGGAAGGTACTAGCAACAGTATATGATGAATCGTTAATGGACTATGAAATCAAATCTCTGATTCCACAATTCGCCAATGCTACAGACAGTATAAACATCAGCAATGCATACATAGAACAATGGATTAGAGAAAGCCTAATTCTACATGAAGCGAAGAAAGATGTTCCACCAGATATAGACAAGCTAGTAGAAGACTATAGATCTAGCCTTTTAAAAGTGCATTATGAGAATAAAGTTATAGACTCTAATCTTGATAGTACGATTAGTGATTCTGAGCTCGACGCATTTTATCAAGCTCATAAATCTGAATATTTACTTAAGGAGAAAGCAATTTCACTTTTTATTATCAAGACTAAAGAAGACGCAAAAATCAATACCGACATAGAAAGGTTATGGAAAGAAGAAGACTTAGGTGGAATAGCTATAGCTCTCGAGTCTAATGGTGGAGTAATAATCTTTGAAGAGAATATCTGGAATAAAATAAGTGACTTATCTAAGACACTTTCTAGAAAGATGGTCAAAAGAATAGAGAATAATGAAGGAAACAGGTTCTCGACTACTGAGGATGGGTTTAAATATTTCATAAAAGTTTTAGATATAAAGAGCAAAAATGACATCCCGCCGTTCTCTGTTATAGATAACCAGTTAAGAAAAGTAATTTTGCACCAGCGAAAGAAAAAGATCTTAAATCAATATACTGAGGATCTTTATGAAAGAGAGGCAAGAAAAAAATCGATTAAAACATATATAGAATCATGAAAACAATTTTGAAGCATATATTATCTGGGCTATTAGTCCTAATGGTAGCAGTAGGAGGTTTTGCACAAGACGGGAGGACTATAGAGAAGGTGATAGCAAAAGTCGGTGGTGAGTATATCCTATACTCAGAGCTGATGGGTGCTTACCAATATCAGAAGCAGCAAAGCCCAACTATCGGTGATGAGGCTTTATGTGGAATCTTAGAGCAAATGATAGCTCAGCGTATACTTATCAATCAAGCAAAATTAGATAGTATCATAATATCAGAAGGCGAGATAGAAGGACAGTTAGATGCGAGAATAACAAACATCTTAGGCATGATGGGTAACGATGAAGAAAGATTCGTAGAGTATTACGGCAAATCTATTGTTGCAGTGAAAGAAGATTTTAGAGAGGATATAAAACAACAATTACTAGCAGAAAAAATCCAACGACAGCTTATAACTGAAGTAGTAGTAACTCCTAACGAGGTTAAGCAATTTTACGATGGAATTCCATCTGATAGTTTACCCTATCTACCTTCAGAAGTAGAGATTTCAGAGATTATCATAAAACCTACGGTCAATCAAGAGCAATCACAAATATCTATAGACCTTCTTACAGACATCAAACAAAAAATAATGTCTGAAGAAGAGACCTTTGAAGATATGGCAAGAACCTACTCTGATGATCCTGGATCAGGAGCAAATGGAGGAGACTTAGGGTGGAGTAAGAGAGGATCATTTGTTACAGAGTTCGAGGCAGCCGCTTACGACCTAGATATCGGAGAAATCTCAGACATAGTAGAAACGCAGTTTGGATACCATATCCTCAAATTAATAGATAGAAGAGGAAATCAGTTAAGTCTAAAACATATACTCATTAAGCCAGAGATTACAGAAGATGATTTAGCACTAACTAGATCTAAACTAGACTCTATCAGAACCCGACTTCAAACCGATAGTTTAGATTTTGTTTCAGCGGTTAGATTGTATTCTGATAAAGAAACTCAGAGCTATAATAATATAGGCAGAATGGCTAATCCTGCAACTGGAGACACTTTCTTCGAGACTGGCGATTTACCACCAGAGATCTATTTTGCAATAGAGGAATTAGAGGTGGGTGGTATTTCAGAGCCATTAGAATTTCAGACACCTAGAGGTGAGACTCAATATCGTATGATCAAATTAATGTCTCGCACCAAACCTCATAAGGCAAGTCTGGATCAGGATTACTCGAGGATACAGCGATACGCAAAGGAGAGCAAGAAGAATGATTATTATAATAACTGGATGCAAGATAGACTACAAGAAACATTCATCGAGTTAGATGAAGATTTTAGTGATTGCTCAAGCTCTTTGCAATCTCTTCAAAAGTAAATATTACAAAAAAAAAGAGACCGGTCATACCCCCCAGTAGCCGGTCTCAAATTTCCAATACTTAATCCCTTAAGTATTATCTAAGTAATATAGACAAGCTACAGAAAGCAGAATTCTTGCCAAGTAGCACTATAAAATCTACCCTCGAAGGTTAATTTTCATATGGCATTTTCTCATAATGCATACGACATACATCTTCAATCATCTTACAGAAAGAAGCTTCTTGTATATGTTAAATTAAAATGTCTAAAACCTAGATTATAAGCTTACAAAGGGCGGATACTCTGTTATCGAATCAATATCTTCCGATTGAAGTTTTTAAGTGAATAGCATACTATTTCAGATCATAAAACAAAGTATGACAGGCAGGGTACTAGATTCTCAATTAGCAATTGCAGATATGGCAAAATAGACTTGAAATCTTGACATATTGGCATAGATACTTGGATGGCACATGCTTTGACTGAAATAACCTATTGAATACAAATTAACTAGCAACATATATGTCAAAGGCAACAATGGAAACAGGAAACATATCGGTACAAACCGAGAATATCTTTCCAATAATCAA
>CALFUQ010000247.1 GCA_937929885.1 uncultured Saprospiraceae bacterium | reverse complement strand
TATTTGCATACTTGTGATTGGATGGGTTGGGAAGAATTCCCGCCTCCACTACCCTTTCCTGATGGAGAAGGTGTGATGGGCTTTAGAGATGGTAGAGTAAGAGGTAATAGTTCAGGGGAAATAAATGCTGAGACCAACTGGAAAGAATATGCTGGCGCTTGTCTAAATAGTCCTATGATTGCAGGTAACACTTATCGTTTTGAATTTGATCTAGGCTTTATTGACAGAGACAAATCACCTGCGATTAATGTTTCATTTTTTGGAACCAGCGATTGCAACAATTTACCTTTTGGAAATGGTGACGACGAATTTGGTTGTCCGACGAATAGCCCTGATTGGGTCAGACTGGGTTCTACATTTATAAATGGAGGAACTAATCTTTGGGTCAAGAGTTTTATCGAAGTAACCCCTGACCAAAACATTAATGCAATTGCCATTGGCCCAGATTGTCCTGCGGTGGATAGCCCAATCAATATTTACTATTTCTTTGACAACTTACTGCTGGATAATTTTGAATCTTTCGCCTTCAAAATTTCCGAAATTGAACATCCATGTTCTCAAAACTTTGGAATAGGTGTTTTAAACAAAAATGACCTCGACTACCAATGGTACAAAGATGGTGTAGCACTAATTGGCGAGAATAGCGCTGAATTAAAAAGAATGTATGGAGAAGGAGAATATCAGACTCGAATAATGGATGGTGAGTCATGTAGGCTTACAGGTATTTATAATTATAAAATTCCAGTGATAGATGCTCCAATAAGGAGAACGATTTGCTTAGATGATACTTATCAATTTGGTGATAAAATGCTAACACAATCTGGGATTTATATTGATACCTTTAAATCTGTAAATAATTGTGATAGTATAGTTACTCTTGACCTTAGAGAGTTAGGCATACTTGCAGACACCATTGACCGCAAGATATTTGAAGGTGAAAAATTCGAAATAGAACGTTATACTTTTGCAAATGAAGGTGATCATCTTGCTAACTTGGAATCATCCCAAGGATGTGATAGTTTGGTACTAGTCCAACTCGAATACTACAATGTTTTCATGCCCAACATTTTTTCTCCATCGAAAGATGGGGAAAACAAAACTTTCAAAATATATTCTGAAGAAGGATTAATTAACGACTATGTTTTAAGAATCTATGACCAGTGGGGAAACAGAGTATATATTGGCCAGGAATGGGATGGCACTCACACTGGCAAGGAAGTAAATAATGGCCTCTATAGCTATCTGTTACACATCGTAATGGATGACGGCATCGAAAGAATATTTAATGGCTCTGTAACTTTAGTCAGATAATAAGAGTAGTTGTTAAATCCCCTGTGTTAAACTTATCACAAGGCCATTGAAATCAGATGTTATGCAGGTTTAACATCTTATCTTAAAGTTTATTAGAACTAAGACCCGCTTCTCATCCTACTATTTATAACTGATACCAGCAAATAGAAATAAACTGAGAGTACACAAGTTGAGACATATCTATAAATTTTTCTTATTACTGATTTTAATCTCAGTAGCCATAACCGCATCAGCAAATAGGGGTAGCAACTATTTAAACCAAGGCAACGAAGCATATCTAAAAGGCGACTTGACTGATGCAATGAAGTTATATTCTAAAGCTGGTCAAATCTGTTTGAATGAAATAGATAAAATAGAAAATAATAAAGCGCTGGTCTTTGCTCAAAGAGGCAGATATGATCTTGCATTAGAACGATTAACAGAAGCTATAGAATACAACCCCAACAATGAGAATGCTTATTACAACAGAGCTATAGTCCATACTATCAAGAAGGAATATTCTGATGCGATTTCTGATTTTGAAAAAGCCCAATTTTTAGGAGTTAGTAGCGACCAAGGAGCAGATTACAATATTGCTATAGCATATTACTTGGTTGGTGATATAGATAAGTCTAAAAGCTTTTTGCAAAGTGCAGGTACAAATACATCTGATGCAAGGGTATCTTATTTAAGAGGTCTAATAGCGTATAGAGATCAAGATTACGATGGTGCGGCACAAGCTTTTGCTGATGCGGCGTTAATAGAAGACGATGCTCATATACAATACGCCAAAGGTTTATCAGAATACTACAGAGGTAACCAACAATTAGGATTATCAATATTAGAAGAGCTAAAAAATAACAAGGAATTCGAATCAAATTACAACATCCTTATGGCCAATCTAGCTTACGCAGCAAATGATATGGAAACTGCCAAAACTGGATATGAAAATGCAATTAAAATGAATTCTAATAATACGGAGTCATGGGCAGGCTTAGGGAATATAGCCATGAGTAAGGAAAACTTTGATCTTGCAACTTCTCATTATAAGAAAGCAATTAAGTACAACAGTAAAAATGTGACTGCTCTAAATGGGATTGCGCGTATTGAGTTTCTAGATAAAAAATATAAGGCTGCAGTCTCTACTTATGATAAAGTCATAAACATCTCACCAAAAAACCATAAAGCACTTTATGGTAAAGCATTAGCTGCCATGCATATCCCAGATCCTTACACCTGCTTGGACGCGTTAGCTATGATTAGTAAAAAGAATCTATCTCCTGCAGAAGTCGAAAAAGTAGTGATCCTAGAAGCAAGGGCACTAGGCATCTGCAATAAGAAAGAAGAAGCTGTTTCACTATTGAAAAAATATAGAAGATTAGCTCAGGATAAATATCAGATTAAAACCTTGCTTGCATATTACTACTTAAGAATGTTTCAGTACGGCAATGCAATTAGTAGTGTTAGCATCAGTAAATTTAAAGATTATCTACCTTATCTCCTTGCAGGACATGCATCTCTACATCGAGGTGAACATAGCAGTGCATACCATTACTACCGTAAAGCATACAAGATCAAACCAAAAAATCCAGATGTACTGATGGGTGCTGCATTAAGCATGATGGCAATCAATATGGAAAAAGAAGCTAAGCGAGTTATCGATTCGTTAGAAGTTCTTTATCCAGATAACTATTATGTGTTTAACTCTAAAGGAATAATTTATAAAGACCTTGGGCTTGGTTATCAAAAGAAAAATCAAAAAACGCAAGCAGATGCTCATTTTGAAATTGCGGCTCAGGCATTTAGAAAGGCTACAGACATAAGACCTTCACTCAAAACTTCTTTTGATAATAATCTAGCACTTACTTATTACTATCGCAATGACTTTATAACAGCCAACAAACTCTTTACAAAAAGTAGAAGGCTTGCCAGCATAAATAATCAAGCTTTGATGGATATAAGTCAAGGAAATTATGAGAAAGGAATAGCAACTTTAGATAGCTTAAATAAAGATTTCATTAGAAAAAAAAATGCACCAAATAGCAGAGTTAAAAATAATCTTAAACTCGCTCGCAAGCGTGCACCTTTGAACAACAACTACAAGTTTATTACTTACTATTTTCTTCACCAAGACATCCCTGACATCTCAACAGATAATCCGTTTAAAACAACTAAATCGAATATAGACTTACCTATTGACCTCAAGCCAGACACTAATTTCATCTTGGAGTATTCTGATGTAGCATGTGAAGAATCAGATCGAGAAAGGAAGAAAAAAAAGAACTCGAATCCTAAATTTAAGATCCTAAAAAAGAAAGATAAAAATAAGTGCCCTACGTTTAAAACCTAGTAAACGCAATTGCATCAAGAGTCTGTTCGCTTTAACATCATCATTCTAAAATCCATTAGCTCCTCCCCTTTTATTTCAGTGGCTTTAAGTTCTAATACTCCCTCACCTTTTTCTAAATTAATTTTACCTAGGTTGAGCTTTCTGAAATCTTTGACATAAGACTCAGCTCTCAATATCCTATCGTTTTCCATGCCAAGCTCAGGAGGATTATGAACGTCCGTAATTGTGGTTTCTAACTCCTCACCACCAAAACTCAGTTTAAACCGAGAACCGACAGATGATGGTATACAAGTATAATATATCTCCACCTCAAACAAACCAGACTCTAAAACTTTAGCATTCCAGGTAATCTTATCTTCTAATCCTCTCCAATTAGTAAAGTAGCTACAGTTAGGCCACCTATTAGATCGCTCTATATTGCCATGTGCGATACCATCTCTTGCAGGAATTTGAGTGTTAGCAAAATCAGGATGTCCTATATCAAAAGTTCGTTGGTCTTCTTGAGGTAGTTCGGTTAGCACCTCAGACTCCCATTTCTCTTTTACCTTTATTAAAGAATCTAATACTTCAGGATAGTCGACTGCAATATCAGTTAATTGATTGGGGTCTTTATTCATATCATAGAGTTTTCCTTCATCATCCAGTCGGTGAGTCTGACTTCTAGCACTAATGTTATCCCGCCAGTATGTTATGATAATACGATCTTCCCAATCTACATCGCTTCCTAGAAGTAGTGGTTTAATGCTTTTACCATCAATAGGTTTATTTGTATTAGACTCTATCCCAGCTAGATCACACAAGGTTGGTAGTAGGTCTATCGATGATGCAATTTTATTCACCTTTTTACCAGTTTCAAAAGTTTTATGCCAACAAAATATAAGTGGCGATCTGATTCCTCCTTCATCTGTTGATCCCTTGGTCCCTTTCATACTTCCATTCCATCGATGACCATTAGGACCATTATCAGATAAGTAGATTACAATTGTATTCTCTAGGAGGTTAAGTGATGTAAGTTGATCGAGTATTCTTCCAACATTCCAGTCGATGTTTTCGCACATGGCCAAAGCTGCTCGGGTATGTTCTAAACTTTCTTTATCCGCTAGAGTCCCAGCCTGAGTAATATCTAGCTTATCGTACTTAGCATACCATTTATCTGGCACTTGCATCGGGCTATGTGGTGTACAGTAAGGCAAGTACAAAAAGAATGGATCATCCTTATGCTCTTCTATAAATGATATCCCATGATCAGTAAGATCATCTGTGATATAACCGTTGCCTTTTACAATCTCACCATTATGCTCTAAGACTGGATCAAAGTAATTACCCCAATGCCCAGAGCAAAACCCATAGTAGTCATCAAAGCCTCTTGCGTTAGGATGATAACCTGCCTGCATCCCATTATGCCATTTACCGTACGCAGCTGTTGCATACCCTGCCGCCTTAAACACATCACCCATTGTAGTCTCATCGAGGTCTAATCGCTCCCCTCCTGCTGATGTGGAATACACACCACCTCTAACATGGTATCTCCCAGTAAGAATCTCTGCTCTCGTAGGCGAACAAACAGGACTGACATAAAACCTATCAAAAGAAATACCACTGTCAGCTAATGCATCGATATTTGGAGTAGCAATAATCTCATGGCCATTCATACCAAGATCTCCCCATCCTTGATCATCAGTTAAGATTAAAACTATATTCGGTTTTCGTTTTTCGGTAATCTTTGTCTCAGCAGGATGACTTTGAGGTTGGCAACCTATTGTTAAACAGATCAAAATTATTAAGCTCCAAATACTTATCCTTTTCATGAGACAGAAGTGATATAAACAAATCCAAAGTAATCATACTATCTCACAACTAAAAGCTTTCCGCTTTATCACTATCTTGCATTTGATATGCAAGAATTGATACACAAAACCTATTTAGAAGATAAAATTCTGATTCTAGAAATAGATAATCCACCAGCTAACACATTATCCAAAGCAATTAAAAGGCAATTCGGAAAAATCATTAACGAAATAGAATCTAATTCAAAATTAAGGGCAGTTATAATAACTGGCAGAGGAGACAAATTTTGCTGTGGTGATGATCTTGGTGAAGCTCTAGAAAATTCTAAAAAAGGAGAAGGGATTCTTACAAATCTGCGTGAGTTTGGTAATGTCATTGCTAGATTAGAGAAACTACCAATTCCTACAATTGCTGCCTGCAACGGATGGACAATTGGTGGAGGGTTAGAACTCGCTTTATGCTGTGATATCAGGATTGCCGCTAAGAATGCAAAGTTTAAAGGAGTGGCCGTTAATATTGGATTGACAGCATCGGGATCAAGATTACCTAAAATTATAGGTATAGGTAGAGCCAAATACATGTTGCTCACTGCTGATGCAATAAATGCAGACGATGCCTTGAGCTATGGTTTGATAACGGCAGCTTATCCACATGATAAGCTGTTAGAGGAAGCAATTAAGCTAGCACAAATAATATCTGCAAAAGCCCCACTCGCGATTGCAAGCACAAAGCAAATCATAAATTTATCCACAGAATTATCAGAAAATGAAATGAATTTCTTAGGACAAAATGAGTTAGAGAAGCTATCAAAAACTAAAGATTACAAAAGGGCACTTGAAGCTTTTTCAAAAAAGGAAACACCAGAATTCAAAGGGGATTAATAAATAATTGTAAAATTCAAAATATAATATGAAACAAATTAATTTTCTCTTTTTGCTGGTTGCAACTATTTCTTTAATCGCTTGTGGTACTAAGAATACACTTCAATCAGATAATACAAATCAAATCTTCCACAAGCAATCTTCAAAGTGGACCACAACTGGAGATGCGGATTGGAAGTTAGACAATGAGGTACTCACTGGGACCGGTGTGATAGGCTATGCAGTTACCACAAACCAGTATAGCAATTTTATTTTAGAGGCAGAGTTTAAACCAGATGCTATTGTCAATTCAGGAATTTTCATTAGGTGTCCCGAAGGAGTATTTAATCCAACACAATGCTACGAAATAAACATAGCCGACAATCATGAAAATCAAGATTTTAGAACTGGAGCAATCGTAACCAAAGAAAAACCTCGAGCGATAATTAATACAGCTGATAAATGGAATAAATATAAAATATCAGCTATCGGTGATCATATCCAAGTCTGGCTTAATAGCACATTGGTCGGGGAAATAACGGATGATACAGCCGCAGAAGGATTCATTGGTTTACAATTAAATGGTGATGGGGTAATACAGTTTAGGAATGTTATGATTAAAGAAAAGTAGACTTGAATATAAATTTATTATTCTGACTCCAATTCATACCACTCAATATCCTCTAGATTAGCTCTTCGCCCTTTGTTCTCGGGTGAATAGTGTTTTGCCAGGTAGTCTAAGATAGGTCCTTCATTCTCTCCAAGATCATGGAGATTCTGTGTCTCTCGCATCCAATCAAGCATCCCTTTCCAACCTTCACGTGTGGCTCTGTTCTGCGTTATCAGCTTAGCTGAGTGACATGTAATGCAATTAGCTCTTACTAGCTCAAAGTTTTCATCAAGAGCCATCCCTGTCAGAGTATCTATTTCAGTGGCGATTCCAATTGCACTAGCCTTGTCTTCTAATTGCTTATCAGATTCTCTTTTGTTATCATCAGTACAAGCTGAGTGTATAGCGATCGAAAGAAAGAACAATACTAGCAGCTGGACAACTACCAACTTATTTGCAAACGATTGCATCTGATCAGTCATTAAGCTTCTACTTTTACGGCAATCCGGTGACAAGCATTGTTGAGATAGCCTTTAGGATTCCAGCCAGGCAAGATGATAGGTTGCGTTTTACCATTAGAATCAGTTGCTCTTGCCCACACCTCATAATATCCTGGCTTATCGAATGAGACATCAGCATCAAATTGCTGCCAAGCAAATTGGTTAGCGGCAGCACCTAAAGAACATGACTTCCAGTTCATTCCAAAATCAATTGAGTATTCTACTTTATTTATTTTTTTGGCAGCCGTCCATGCCTTACCTGAGATAGGCATTTTTTGGTTTGCCTTTATAGTAGCACCTGTTTTAGGATAAGTGATGAGAGACTTGACTGGCATCTCCTCGATGATGCACATGTCTTCATCCTTTACTTTCTCGCCTGGTGCAACTGTCTTACATGGTACACGGTAGGATTGTCCTCCCATCTTCGCTCCATCGTGTACTTTATTTCTTATAACGATTTTATTTAACCACTTACCAGAGCATGATGCAGGATATCCTCCAAATACTAATCTCAAAGGATAACCATTTAAAGCTGGCAAATCTTCCCCATTCATTTGCCAAGCAATCAAACTATCATTTGATAATGCTTTCTTGATCGGAACTCCTCTAGAGATTGTATTTTTTGTTTTATCTCCAGACACATGGAGATCAGCTCCATAGTAACCGATGTACATAGCATCTTCTTTTACTCCTACTTCCATGAGCACATCACTCAATCGGACTCCAGTCCACTTAGCACAACCTACTGCACCAGTGCTCCATTGATTTCCTTTCGCTGGTGGATTAAACTCACTACGTCCATTACCTCCACATTCTAAGGTGATATCAAGACTGTATGTTTTAAATTTTGATTTTAATTCTGCTATAGAAAAAGTCTTCTCCGCTCTAGCAGACTCTCCACCTATAGTTAAGGTCCAATTCTCTGCATCTACCCTACTAGGAGGCAATCCATTATTTCTAACAAAGAATAGGTCGTTAGGGGTAAGCTTATCATTTAGCAAATGTGGAGGTGTCTCTGCATTTATTGGTCTATCATTTAAGACAATTAACTCTGCACTTTTACCAGGCAAAGTAATTTGACTATTCTCTAAACCAATCGGCAAAATTTCACCTCTCAAAAAACGCCCATAGACTATTGGGATTCCAATTGCCGCGGTTATACTTGTAAGAACTGATTTCTTAATAAACTTTCTTCTTCGAACCATTTATGTGCTTCTAAATCTGAAATGGAAGATAGTGATTATGTCTGAATCGAGAAGAATCAAACGATAAGCTCTTCTTCTTGAATTCCCTTTGTATTATAAACCTTTTCAAACAATATATAACTGAGATACACTCCTACTGCTGCCAATGCCAATGACCCAATAAATAGTAAATCACTACTAAACATGTCTCTTGTAATTTCTCCGCTTTCCATACCCTCAGTTCCTGCCAGAACAGCTACCAAGTTATTTAATATGTGAATTATACAAACCAACCATAGGGATCTTGTTTTATAATAAACATATCCAAGTACCAGTCCAATAAAAAAAGTTGCAATAACCTGAATAGGCACCATGTGAATAAAAGAAAATATAAGCGCAGAAAAAAGTATTGCCTTTTTATAATCGTAGGTCTTTAGAAAACCTTTTAAGATGATTCCTCTAAAAATTATCTCTTCGCAAATGGGACCAATGATAACTCCACCGACAAACAAAAATTTAGGATCTATTGTCCCTAACATTTCTGCATACTGAGAAACCATTTTTTCGTAGGTCGGTAATAATTGCACAAGGGAAGAGACAATGTAGGATGTACAAAAAGTCATTAAAAAACTAATCGGGATTAATATCCAAAAGCCATTTTCCCATTTCAAGGCAGAAGCCTCTAAACTCCGCTTCCTGAAAATTATCCACACGGCAATAGGAAAGGCAAGAATAAGTCCGACTCCTGTAGTAACACCCATAAAATTATCACCATCAACACCCACTGTTGCTAGTGCCACAAGTGCACCGATTATCATGGCAATAAATTGTGCTGCAAAAAGAGCAAGGGCAACTAATATTCCTTGTAAAAAATTAAATTCCCCTCCTTTCTTTTCTAAACTCACTTCTCCTGAATCACTGACTTGTGATTCTTGCTCCTGATTATGATTTTCCATGCGCTATACTTTGAAATCAAGATAGTAATAATCATTTATCTAGGACTAAATGAAGTAAGATTTACCGAGAATAAAATCAAGAAAGCTAAACCAATTACATACTCCTGCGATACTGACCGCCTACAGCAAATAGAGAATTGGTAACCTGACCTAATGTACATTTCTTAACAACTTCCATTAGTTCTTCGAATACGTTGCCTTGAGCAATAGCAATATCTTGCAGTGATGTGATGGCTTCTAGAGCATTACTCTCATGTAGTCTGTGAATGGAGTTTAGATTTTTTATTTGCAGCTCCTTCTCCTCTGTGGTAGCGCGGATAACTTCTGATGGTATAATCGTGGGGGATCCTTTAGAAGAAAGAAAAGTATTAACGCCTATGATCGGATATTCTCCTGTGTGCTTCAATGTTTCATAGTGCATACTTTCTTCTTGAATCTTACTTCGCTGATACATGGTCTCCATTGCACCTAGCACTCCACCCCGCTCATTGATTCTGTCAAACTCTACCATTACCGCTTCTTCCACAAGATCAGTTAACTCTTCTATAATGAATGATCCTTGCAGCGGGTTTTCATTCTTAGATAATCCTAGCTCATGATTAATAATCATCTGTATAGCCACTGCTCTTCTCACACTATCTTCTGTCGGTGTAGTAATCGCTTCGTCATAGGCATTAGTATGGAGCGAATTACAATTATCATAAATCGCATAAAGTGCTTGCAAGGTTGTACGGATATCATTGAAATCTATCTCTTGAGCATGCAGAGACCTACCCGAAGTTTGAATATGGTACTTTAGCTTTTGCGATCGTTCATTTGCATTGTACTTATACTTAAGCGCCTTTGCCCATATCTTACGTGCTACTCTACCGATGACTGCATATTCTGGATCGACTCCATTAGAAAAGAAGAACGATAAGTTAGGAGCAAAATCGTCAATCGCCATTCCTCTAGCCAAATAGTATTCTATAAAAGTAAAGCCATTAGAAAGTGTGAAGGCTAGTTGGGAAATCGGATTGGCTCCAGCCTCCGCAATGTGATATCCAGATATTGAAACCGAATAAAAATTCTTGACAGCATGATCGATAAAATACTGTTGCATATCCCCCATAAGCTTCAATGAGAACTCAGTAGAAAAAATGCATGTATTCTGTGCTTGATCTTCTTTAAGTATATCTGCTTGGACAGTGCCTCTTACTGCCTTAAGTGCTTTTGACTTTAGCTCATTGTAAATACTTGGCTCCAAGACCATATCACCCGTAAGCCCTAAAAGCATCAAGCCTAATCCATCATTACCCTCAGGTAACTCACCTGCATACTTTGGCCTTTCTAAATTATTATCATCATAGACCTCTTTAAACTTGGCTTCCACTTCATTTCCTAATCCATGTTCATGGATGTATAACTCACATTGCTGATCGATCGCTGCATTCATAAAAAATGCACAGATGATTGCAGCAGGACCATTGATGGTCATCGACACAGATGTGCTAGGATTGCAAAGATCAAACCCAGAATAGAGCTTCTTAGCATCGTTAAGTGAACTGATATTAACGCCTGAGTTACCAACCTTACCGTAGATGTCAGGTCGATGATCTGGATCATTACCATATAACGTTACCGAATCAAATGCTGTTGATAATCTTTTCGCAGGCATTGATTTAGATAGATAATGAAATCTTTTATTAGTCCGCTCAGGGCCACCTTCTCCAGCAAACATCCTTGTTGGATCTTCCCCTTTCCTTTTGAATGGAAATACGCCTGCAGCATAAGGAAACTCGCCAGGGACATTTTCTTGTTTTGACCACTTCAATATCTCACCCCAGTCTTTATATCTAGGTAAAATGACCTTCGGGATTTTGTTGTGAGACAAACTGACGGTATAATTATCTACTTTTATTTCTTTGCCACGCACCTCATACTTATACTCATCTACTAGATAAGCGGTTTTCTTAGCTTCCCAGTTTTCAAGTATCTCTTTGTTTTCGTTTTTAAGTTTTTTCTCTAAGTCTGCTTTGGCAGTTTCTAAAGCTGCAACGGCATCTATTGTTTCTCGATTTTGAGAGAGATGATTAATAGATCTATCTAGACCAAATAGTGTTCTCGCTACATCACTTTGCTCCTCTACTTCTTTGTTATACGATCTTATGGTCTCTGTAATCTCTGAGAGATATCTCACTCTTGCTGGGGGTATCAGATATTGTTTCTCTTGCCCTTGCTCTAAACTTCCTTCAATTGTATTTTCTCCAAACACCCGAATCATCAATGAGATGAAAAGCTCATTCACACCAGCATCATTAAACTGCGAAGCGACAGTGCCATAGACTGGCATTTCTGATGTAGGAGTTTCCCATAGATCATGATTTCTCTGATATTGCTTTTGGACATCTCGCAATGCGTCTTGTGCTCCACGCTTATCAAATTTATTGATAGCAATTACATCGGCAAAATCTAACATGTCTATCTTCTCCAACTGAGAAGCTGCCCCAAACTCTGGCGTCATGACATACACTGAGTGATCAGCATGATCTACTATCTCAGAGTCCGACTGCCCTATACCGGAGGTCTCTAGAATTATCAAATCATAACCCGCATGCTTGAGTATAGAGATGGCACTATCGATATGTTTGTTGAGTGCAAGATTATACTGTCTAGTTGCAAGAGATCTCATGAACACTCTATCGCTAGAGATAGCATTCATCCTAATCCTATCTCCCAGCAAGGCACCACCAGTTTTTCGCTTAGATGGATCTACGGATATTATACCAAGCGTCTTGTCGGGATAAGTACGTAAGTATCTTAAAACCAACTCATCTACCAAGCTAGATTTACCTGCGCCACCAGTACCTGTTATTCCTAATACAGGGATATCAAGATCTTTTACTTTAACCTTAAGGTCTTCTATCCAATCAGCATTTTCTTCAGGATAATTTTCTGCCGCAGTTATCAGCCTTGCCGTCGCAGTATGATTCTTAGTATTTATTTTTTTTAGCTGTCCGTTTAGTTGATCTCCTACTGGAAAATCTGATTGTTGCAGCAAGTCATTAATCATACCTTGCAAGCCCATAGCCCTACCGTCATCAGGCGAGTACAATTTAGTAATCCCATAGGCATGTAACTCATCTAACTCATGTGGCAAGATAGTCCCTCCTCCTCCTCCAAATATTTTGATATGGCCTGCCCCTTTCTCTTTGAGCAAATCATAAGCATACTTAAAAAACTCTATGTGCCCACCTTGATAAGAAGTAATTGCAATGCCCTGCACATCCTCTTGCACAGCTGCATCTACAATCTCATGCACAGGACGATTATGACCCAGATGTATAACTTCTGCTCCACTACGCTGGATAATTCTCCGCATAATGTTGATTGCCACATCATGACCATCAAACAATGACCCAGAGGTTAGTATCCTGATTTTATTCTTCGACTTGTATGGAGGAATTTTTTCCAATTATCAGTTTTAATTCAAACTCTAAGTTCTTACAACTGTGATGGGAAAGCTATAGGTTATATTGACTAACGTCAACTTAAAGAATCATAAATCATAGATCTACTAGCTGTCTATTCGCCAAGGAGGATCCAGCCTATTTTTTCCAGCAAAAAATAACACTAATCTATTCCCATCTAAATCTCTTAATCTAGCTTCTCTCCACAGCCAACTCTTATCCGAAGGCATCTCATCAAATTTGACTCCTTTAGTAGCAAGATCATCTACACGCTCATCAAGATCCTCGCATTCAAAATATACTAATATTCCTTCTCCCCGTGGCAACCTATCTGTTTTGTGAATTGAAAAACTAGAATCACCAACGGGGCACTCAAACCTTGCATAATTAGGCAAAGAACTCACAATTAATTTCAATCCAAGTTTCTCATAAAACGGTATCGATTTATTCAGGTCAACTGAAGGAATAGTAATCTGATTTAAATTCATGTCTTGCTTGTTGACTTAACTTTTAGAATATATAACAGGATTGAGAGGAGTATCAATCTGCTCTCCTACCTTAGCTCCAGGCAACCAAGTATCCCAATCATTTTGTTGGTTTTCGTTTTCAGGTTTTTTCAACTTCATATTTTCATCCATGAAAATTACGGTCATTACCTGTCTCATCTTATCTGTCGTGTTAGGACCAGCACGATGAAATAACCAACCAGAGTGAAAGCTTATTTCCCCAATATCAAAAGGCTCCACTACTTTATCAAAATCACCTAGTCTTAGCTTTTTAGAAATTGTTTGCTCACTATCATCACTGATTTTAAGATCTCTGCCCCCTTGCAATTGGTAACTCTTGGCGCTGAATTCTAGTGGACCCATTTCTAGTGGAGTCGCTTGCATAGGAATCCATGCAGTGATTGTATTATCATTAGATAGTGGCCAGTAGTATTGATCTGCATGCCATGGCGTAAAACCTCCACCTGGCTCTTTGAATAGTGCTTGATCGTGATACATTCTTACTCCAGTTACTCCCATCAGCTCAGTAGCGATCTTAGCTAACCTCCGAGAAAAAACAAACTCTTTGACTTCATTATCTTTTGTCCAGATATTCATTATCTGCAAAAATGCTTTACTATAAGTATCTCTTTCTTCGAGAGGAATGTATTGCGTATTTAATTCTTTTACTTTATTGGATACGATCTTACTA
>CALFUQ010000246.1 GCA_937929885.1 uncultured Saprospiraceae bacterium | reverse complement strand
ACTACAACCTCTGCTTTTAAAGGGGCATTTGAGAAAGCAGAAACTAGGTCTGAGTTTCTTAATTTAGTGAGCTCATCATTAAGATAAAATATGGCTAATGCTTTTTTGTTTCCTGGACAAGCTTCTCAGTTTGAAGGTATGGGCAAGGAATTGTATGATACTAATTCTCTTGCGAAAGAGCTCTTTGTACAAGCAAATGATATACTAGGTTTTAAGATTACAGATGTGATGTTTAATGGTACAGCTGAGGATCTTAAAGCAACTAAAATAACACAGCCTGCAGTTTTTCTTCATAGTATCATTACGCTATTATGTTCTGATCGAGGCATAAGCCCTAAAGTTGTAGCAGGGCATTCATTAGGCGAGTTTTCAGCCTTGGTTGCCAATAAGACCTTGAGTTTTGAAGATGGATTAAGACTAGTTGCTGTAAGAGCTAATGCAATGGAAGCAGCATGCAACAGCACAAAAGGAACAATGGCTGCAATAGTGGGCTTAGAAGACCCAATAATTGAAAAGGTATGCCAAGAAATAAAAGAGGTAGTTGTACCTGCAAACTATAATTGTCCAGGTCAATTAGTAATATCAGGATCTGAAGAAGGGATTGATAAGGCCATAGAGGTTTTAAAAGAGCAAGGTGCTAAACGAGCAATCAAAATACCTGTAGGTGGAGCATTTCATTCTCCATTAATGCAGCCTGCTCAAGAAGAATTATCTACTGCAATTAACAATACTACATTCAGTAATCCGACAGTTCCTATATATCAAAATGTAACTGCCAAACCAATC
This sequence comes from uncultured Saprospiraceae bacterium, assembly GCA_937929885.1. GTDB lineage: Bacteria > Bacteroidota > Bacteroidia > Chitinophagales > Saprospiraceae > CALFUQ01. The sequence goes on along the minus strand of CALFUQ010000246.1, from coordinate 6,054 downwards.
ACTGAGCCAGAGGAAATCAAAGCAAATCTACTCAAGCAGCTGACCTCATCTGTGAAGTGGACTCAGACGCTCCAAAATATGATAGCTGATGGAGCGGATAGCTTCTATGAAGTAGGAGGTAAAGGGAAAGTATTAGCAGGATTTATGCGTCGTATCGATCGAAGTATTCCAGTGGAATCTTTGTAACTTTGCTCGCTCGATGATAAAGCCAGATAAAGGGAAACTACTAGTATCCGAGCCATTTATGATGGACGGTAATTTTAAGAGGTCTGCAGTACTCCTTTGTGAGCATACCCAAGACGAGGGCACAGTTGGGTTTATACTTAATAAGCCAATAGATATGAAGATTGAAGAGCTTGTAGGTGATTTTCCAGAGATAGAATCTCAAGTTTATTACGGTGGACCTGTTGCTAACGATACCTTGCATTATGTACATAATGTGGGTGAGATATTAGATAACAGTGTCGAGGTTTCTAAAGGGATTTATTGGGGTGGAGATTTTGAAAAATTAAAATTCTTGATAAAAAGCGGATTGGTGTCTCCAGATAACATAAGATTTTTTCTTGGGTACTCTGGGTGGTCGGTAGGTCAATTAGAAGCGGAAATGGAAATCGGTTCATGGGTAATCGCCAATATGGATCCTAACTATATTTTTAAACTCTCTCCCAAAAAACTGTGGGAAGAAATATTAAAGAACATGGGCAGTGTATACAGTGTCATCTCTCAAGTGCCTGACTCAAACAACCTTAACTAAGGGGTTATATGATCCTTCTAAAAAACGTAAGCTTACACTTCGGTCCTAGAACTATATTCGACGAACTAAACATCAGTATCAAGGATAATGATAAGATAGGTCTCGTTGGTAGAAATGGAGCTGGCAAAACAACACTATTCAAATTGCTATCGCGAGAGCAAACTCCTGATGAAGGATTTGTTGAGTATTCTAATATCTCAAACCTTGCATACTTAAAGCAGCATTTAAATTTTGCGACAGGCATAAGTGTAATTGATCAGGCGATGACTGCTTTTGATTCATCAGCTAATATCGATAAGGAGATAGACAAGCTAAATGATAAGTTAGCTACATTGACTGATTATCAAAGCCCTGAGTATGCTGCGGTAATTGATAAGATAACATCACTGAGTGAGCAACTGGCATTTGAAAACCCCGAATTGCTTAAGGCAGAGGCAGAGAAATTTTTAAAAGGACTAGGGTTTAAGCAGCATGAGTTAACTGAACCAATCGATAATTTTAGTGGTGGATGGCAGATGAGAGTTGAGCTTGCAAAGCTATTACTTACTTCACCTGATGTACTTTTACTTGATGAGCCGACTAACTTTCTTGATATAGAATCTATTCTTTGGCTAGAGAGTTATCTTGATAAATACAACAAGGCACTTATAGTCGTATCTCACGATCAAGAATTCTTAGATAACACCACAAAGAAAACCATAGAGGTTGTAAGCGGGAGCATATTCGAATTCGCTGCTCCATATACCAAAGCTATGGTTATTAGAGAGCAACAAAGAGAGATACTAGATTCTGCTGCAAAGAATCAAGAAAAAATGATTGCTGAGAAGCAAAGGTTGGTGGAGCGATTTAAAGCTAAAGCAACCAAGACAAGTATGGCTCAATCTATTGAGAAACAGATTGCCAAGATTAAGCCTATCACAACATTGCAAGAGGATAATAGCTCTATGGCAGTTAGGTTTTTACCGCCGCCGAGATCAGGAGAAATAGTTATTGACGCTAAGGATATTGCAAAATCATTTGGAGAGAAAAAGGTTTTAGATGGATTGACCTTCCAGATCATGAGGGGCGAGAAGGTAGCGCTTGTAGGACAGAACGGTCAAGGGAAGAGTACGATATCAAAACTCATCATGCATGAGCTTGACCTTACTCGTGGAAACATAGAACATGGACATAATACTGAGATTGGTATATTCCATCAGAATCAAACTGACTTTTTAGATGGGGATATGACAGTGCTAGAGACACTAGAAAGTGCCTCTCCAGCTGATATGCGAACTAAAGTGCGCAGTATCTTAGGAGCGTTCTTGTTTTCTGGTGAAGATGTAGAAAAGAAAGTAAAGGTGCTATCTGGAGGAGAGAAAACGCGATTAGCTTTAGCTAAGTTTTTGTTGAAGCCTTATAATCTTATGATCCTTGATGAGCCTACTAATCACTTGGACATCAGTTCTAAGACTGTACTTAAGGATGCATTAAAAGCTTACGAAGGAGCACTGCTAATTATTTCTCATGATCGTTTTTTCCTTAAGGGACTTGCTGACAAGACACTCGAAGTAAGAGATGGCAATATGCATGAGTATTTAGGAGGTATAGAATACTTCTTAGAGAAAAGAGGAGCTGAAAACTTAAGAGAGGTCGAAAAGAAAACCAAAGTTAAAAAGGAAACCCCACAAGAAAAGCCTAAAATCTCTGATGAAGATTTAAAAAAGCTAAAACGAAAACTCCAATATGTAGAAAGAGATATCGAAAAGTTAGAAAGTAAAAAGCAAAAGTTAGAATTGAAGATGGGTGAGGAGAGTTTTTATGCCTCTGCTGATTCAGAAGCTACTCTTAAAAAGTATGAAGACATAAAGAAGGATATCGTTATTAAGAATAAGGAGTGGGAGCAATTAGCAGAAGAAGTAATCCTTGTAGAGTCTTAGGAGTTATAACTCCTCTTAATTCAAATCTTTACATACCTTCTCAATATTATTTATCATAAATAATACAGAATCCATTAACGATTTTCTCGCTAGCTTGTTTATTTCATATAAGGCTATTTATGAGATCAAAGAACGCCATTGTCCCATGGAAGTATATGCTTACGGATGGGATCAAGTATGCTAATGACCCAATTCATTTGGTTGGTAAGACTTTTGGTCATATGCAAACTGACACCTATCACCTCAAAGTGTTAAACATGAAGAGAATGATGACAAGGGACCCAGATGTCATCAATCATGTCCTCCAGCAAAACAACAAAAACTATGAGAAGTCAAAGCTTCAAACTAAGAATCTCTCTAAATATGCGGGCAAAGGATTATTGACAACTAATGGGGAGTATTGGCTTAAGCAGCGTAGACTCATACAGCCAGGATTTCATAAGCAGAAAATTGAAGCGTTAATCCAAGAGATGAATAGAGTAATCCTTGACTTCGTAGAATCTTTAAAATCAAGACAAAAAGAAGGAATAGTTGAAGTCGATGTTTTATCTGAGATGACAGCTCTTACGCTTCGAGTGGTATCTACGGCACTTTTTAGTTCTAGTATTACTGATGATCAAATAAAAATTCTGGGCGATGGAGTATTTGCTTTGCAGGAAGCGACTTTCGAAGAAGTACGAAGGCCTGAGTTGTTGTTATGGAGAAAACTAAATGGAACAGAAAAACAGACCTATGCTGCAATTGGAAAAATATATGATCTTGTAATTAGCTTTATAGAAAAGAGAAAGCAAAATCCGAACCCGCCCGAAGATTTGCTGACGATGCTCTTAGATTCTAAGTATGAGGGAACGAACGATGGCATGACTAATCAGCAGATTGTTGATGAAATTTTGATAATATTCTTAGCTGGATATGAGACCACTACGAATGCATTGACATTTACCTACTACTTACTTTCACAAAACCCAGAGAAACTTGTGAAAGTAAGGGAAGAATTATCGAGAATAAAAATAAGTGATAATCCAACGCTAGAAGAAGTGATGAGCTTAGACTATACACGTCAAGTTATATCAGAATCAATGAGACTCTATCCTCCAGCATGGTTCATTGATCGTGTAGCACTTGAGGACGATAAGGTGAAAGATGTCAAGATTTCAAAGGGCGAAATATTAGCCTTGTTTGTCTATGGATTACATAGGTCAGAAAAGTATTGGGAAGAGCCAGAAGATTTTAAACCTGAGAGGTTTAGTGGGGATAATTTAAAGTCTATCCCTAAGAATGTCTATTTGCCTTTTGGAAGAGGGCCTCGATTCTGTATCGGATCCCAATTCGCTCAGATAGAGATGTATCTAGCCATATATCATTTATTCTCTGCTTTCGATTTTAGATTGCAGGCGAACTATGAGTTTGCCTTGGACGCTAAAATCACGCTAAAACCGAAACACGGTTTACCTGGAAAACTAATATTAAGGAGCTAAATCTCAAAATGTCGCGGTTGAGTTTTAAATCCTAAAAATCATCGTGATTAACATTTTTAACTAATTGAGGAACGGCTTTTGTATTTCTATGTGTAGATAAAGACATTTATCATATAAAGCGGGGAGTAATAGGGTTTTCCCTAGATAAGAAGGTTACAATTACTTACAAATTTGCCTACACATTTAAGATAGTTCTTATCTTGACCGCTGATCCCCAGTCAATAAAAACTATGTAGTTTTTAACCACTTAAACTGATTCTTGTATGAGTCATTATAGACCAATTGATCGATTTTTCATATTACTAATTTGTGTAATATTTACCTATCCTGTTTTTTCACAACTCGAGTTAACTAACTATGCGCCAGAGCAAATCAGGCAATTAGATGTTAAACACGAAATTTCCATTTTTAATAAAGTTTTATCTAAGGAATTAAAAAACACAAAAGCAAAGCAATTACTATCTGAGTATAATTTGTTGACTTTAAAAAGTGAGAATCTAATTAACCTTATTGCTAGCAAGTCCGAATCTATCAGTCTAGAAATACCGATAGGTATAAGTTCTAAAATGATAAGTCTTGAAAGGGTGAATATCCTTGCACCAGGATTTAAAGTGCGCAAAGCATCTAATCCTCAAGAAGAAATAAATGTTGATCTCGGTCTGGTATATCGTGGCAAAGTATCTGGCGATGATAACTCAATGGCCACAATCAGTTTTAATGGAAAAGAAGTAAATGGTCTTATCACCGTTGAAGGTCATACTTATAACTTGGGTAAACTAAAGGACGAGAATTATCATATCATTTACAAAGAGAAAGATTTAGATTATCAGAATAAGTTTGCTTGTCACACTGATATAGAGCAGCAAATAGGAAAGAGTCAATTGCTTAATAAGCAATTGAAAAATAGTGCTGTGGATAATTGTGTAAGCGTATATGTGGAGACTCAATATGACATGTATCAAGAGCGGGGCTCAGTGACATCCGTAACCAATTTTATCACCAGTCTATTTGCGCAAGTATCAACGATCTATGCTAATGAATCTATCAATTTGCTTTTAGGTGAACTTTTCGTTTGGGATGTCAATGATCCATACACTGGTAATTCTCCGAGCACTCTACTTAATCAGTTTATGGATAGACTTGATGGAGACTTTAATGGTGATATAGCTCATTTAATAAATTTTGAGCAAAACGGAGGGATAGCATATGTAGATGCTCTTTGCAGTTCATTTGCTTATGGAACAAGTGGGATTGATAATTTCTTTAGTAATGTACCGACTTATTCTTGGTCAGTAGGGATCTTAGCTCATGAGATAGGACACAATTTAGGGTCACCTCATACACACGCATGTGTATGGAATGGGAATAACACGGCGATCGATGGATGTGGAGATGACGGTGGTAATTGTAATACTGGGCCTATTCCTTCGTCTGGTACAATCATGAGTTATTGTCACCTTCTTAGTAATGTAGGTATTGATTTTAGCTTAGGGTTTGGACCACAGCCTGGTGATCTTATCAGATCTGTAGTAAATTCTGCATCATGTTTACAGGTATGTGGAGATTGTGATAATCAAGGTGATTCTTGTGACGATGGTGATCCTTGTACTATAAATGATCAAATAAATGCGGCTTGTAACTGTACTGGTACTTATGTGGATGAAGATCTTGATGGTATTTGTTCAAAGGAAGATCCAGATGATAATGATCCATGTATTCCAGAAGCATGTCCAACTTGTACTACGGTTACAATAACCGTAGTGCTAGATAGGAGGCCTGCTGAAACATCATGGGAAATCAGAGGAGCAAGTGGCAATGTCTTGATTACATCTGGTTCAGGATATGGTAGTTTCCCGCGAGGGACTACAGTAAGAAGTCGATTATGTGTATCTGATGCATGCTA
>CALFUQ010000245.1 GCA_937929885.1 uncultured Saprospiraceae bacterium | reverse complement strand
TTTTAAACTGTTTAATTTCTATCTTTAAATAATTCAATTCATATGCCTAAGCAATCCAGAACTCTTGACCCAGTCAATGACGATAAGCATTGGAAAATCCTATTCGAAACACACTTCCAAAATCTGCAATCGCTTAATGCAATATCTACTATGTGGATCTCTGGATTCTCTAAGCTTGGCATAGATAATAGCAAGCGCCCGACTGCTGAGCAACTCACAAAAGCAACTAAATCTTTTACTGGTTACACCTATATTCAAACAACTCAAAACATCATCCTAGAGCAAATCGACTGGTACAAGATGATTGCCAATTACGAAATGCCAATGACGAATTTTGTAAGGACACCTGAGGAACTTGACTACTGTGATGAGCCGGATATCTTTCATGATGTTATGGGACATGTCCCTTTCCTTGCAGAGCAAGCGTACTCAGATATGTATCAGCTACTAGCTCATACTTATATCAAAGCCTATGAGCAAGACCGACAAGATTTATTACCAGAATTAGATTTTATTGGTGGTATGCTGATAGAACTGGGGTTGATTAAAGAGCCATCAGGCATTAAGGCATTTGGCTCTACCTTCTATTCTTCATCGGAAGTCTTCGAAGCTTATAAACCAAAGAATCAAATAACCTTCACTCGTGATGCTTTGCTTTCAGGAGAGTCTTATGACCGTCATAGTTTTCAGGGGAAGTATTATGTGTTTGATTCCTTGGAACAACTAGTCGATTTAATACAACTTATCAATTCAAAGGTTTAATTATTCATAACCTGAAGTTCACAACTAACACATTGCTGCTTATTCTACTCTATACTAAGCAGTATTAAAAACATTAGCTTTTACATATTTAATAGAAGTTCATCTTCGTAAACGATACCGAAATAAACTATTTTAAAATTAATGTTATCTGCTAAGATAATTTGTTATCCTTGTATACATTGATATTAGACTAGTTACAACATAAACCAAATGTCAGTCACAGAAAAAGCTTGGTGGAAAGAGAAGATCATATACCAAATCTATCCTAGAAGCTTTAATGATTCTAATGGTGACGGGATAGGTGATCTAAGAGGTATTATCAGCAAACTGGATTATCTCAAAAATCTAGGCGTGGACATTATATGGATCTGCCCAATCTATCAATCGCCTAACGACGATAACGGTTATGACATCAGTGACTATAGAGCTATACATCCTGAGTTCGGGTCTTTAGAAGATCTAGAAGAACTATTAAAAGGCCTTCATGATCGAGGCATGAAACTAATTATGGACCTCGTAGTTAATCACACTTCTGACGAGCATGATTTTTTTAAAGCTTCTAGAAGTTCATTAGACAATAGTTATAGAGATTACTACATCTGGAAAAAACCAAAGCCTGATGGGTCTCCTCCCACTAACTGGATGTCATTTTTTGGAGGAAGCGCTTGGGAGTATGATGAAGCATCTAAAGAATATTACTTACATCTATTTACAAAGAAACAGCCAGACCTTAACTGGGAAAACCCAAAGGTAAGATCAGAAATCTATGACATCATTAATTTTTGGTTAGACAAAGGAATTGATGGATTTAGATTAGATGTTATTCCATTAATATCTAAACGACCAGACTACCCTGATGCTACCCAGGATACCTTTCCGAAAGTAATAGAACAAATCTATTCTAATGGACCAAAGGTGCATGATTACATCAAAGAAATGATTGATAAATCCTTCAGCAAATATGATGTCATGACAGTAGGAGAAGGGCCAGGGATTAACAAAGATGTAGCCTTACAGTACATAGGTAATGATCGCAAAGAACTTAATCTCATATTTCATCTAGATCACATGTACCTAGGTCAAGGCGAAAATGGTAAGTATACACCGACTCCTTACAACCTATTAGATGTCAAAAGAATATTTAATGAGTGGGATAAAGCAATAGGCGATGAAGGGTGGATAAGTATATTCATGGACAACCATGATTTCCCGAGGATGGTTTCTAGATTTGGTAATGACGGTCAGTATCGAGTGAAGTCGTCTAAGCTAATGTGCATGTTGATCTTGACATTGCGCGGTACTCCATGCATATATCAAGGAAGTGAGATAGGCATGACCAATGTAGCGTTCAAGTCAATGTCAGAATATCGTGATGTAGAAACCATAAACTTTTACCATGAGCAAAAGAAACTAGGTATGAGTGAAGAAGAGTTTCTAGTAATGGCAAATGAACATGGCAGGGATAATGCTCGCACCCCTATGCAATGGAGTGATGAAAAAAATGCAGGCTTCAGCTCAAGTGATAAATGCTGGATAAATGTAAATCCTAATTACACTAACATCAATGTAGAAGCTTGTCAGCAAGATGAAAACTCCGTCTTAGCATTTTACAAAACAATGATAAAGCTCCGAAAACAAGTAGACACATTTGTCTATGGCCAGTACGAAGAACTCAGTAAAGGTCATAACACGCTTTACATCTACAGGAGGTGGGATGACTCCTCAGAATATATCATTTGTCTAAACTTTAGTGCCATAGAAATAAATATAGCTTCTTATCTACCTAACACAGCGACTTGTGTGTTAACTAACTATACTAGTACATCTACAAATCAATTGAGAGCCTGGGAGGCTAAACTTTTGCGAATTAATTAAAATACATAAACATGGAATTTAACTTACCTACTCTAGACTTAGGAATTATCATTGGATATTTGGTTTTCGTAGTATTGTTAGGATTCTATTTTAGCACTAAACATGAAGATGCGGAAGACTATTTTTTAGCTGGCAGAAACCTTACATGGCCGATCATAGGTTTTTCGTTATTTGCTTCTAACATGTCGAGTAATAGCCTGGTAGGCTTAGCAGGAGCTGGTTACAAAGATGGTTTCTCTGTCTATAGTTACGAATGGATGGCAGTTTTCATCCTAATTATTTTTGCAGTTTTTTTCCTTCCCTTCTATCTAAAGAACAAGATTTTTACGATTCCCGAATATCTAGAAAAAAGATTCAGCTATCCCGTAAGAGCATATGCATCTGCCATTGCAATTATCCTAAATATTCTTGTTGATATTGCTGCTACATTATACGCAGGTGGATTAGTTATTAATCTAATATTCCCTAGCATAGGACTATCTACGATCATTTGGGGACTGGCAATCATAGCTGGTATCTATACAATTACTGGAGGACTTTCTTCTGTCATGTACACTGATGCCATACAAGCTGTTATTCTAATTTTAGGTTCATCATTGATTACTTGGTATGCTTATCAAGCAGTCGGAGGATGGGATCCTGTATACGCTATTACAGATCCTTCTCACTTTAATGTAATTAAATCCGCAAGCGATGAAGCCCTTCCCTGGCCTGGATTATTTACTGGTGTATTTATTATTGGGTTTTATTTCTGGGGAACTAACCAATACATCACACAAAGAACCTTAGCAGCTAAGAATATAAGACAAGGACAATGGGGAGCTATTTTCGCAGGCTTCTTAAAACTGTCGATTTTGTTTATCATGATTTTCCCTGGTGCTTTTGCTAGAGTATTGTACCCAGACATGGGTGACAAGTTAGACATGATATATCCAACTATGTTATTTGATCTACTACCTACTGGACTGTTAGGCGTTGTACTCGCAGGATTAATTGCGGCGATGATGTCATCCCTCGACTCTGGACTAAATTCTGTATCTACTTTAATTACCATGGATTTCTATCAAAAATTAAAACCCAATGTAGGTTCAAAACAACTGATGTCTGTTGGAAGATGGATCACCGCTATAGTGATGATCCTTGCTGTCTTATGGGCTCCCCAGATCGGAAATTTCGAAAAACTATGGGACTACCTTCAAAATACCTTGGCTTGGTTCTGCCCTCCAGTTGTTGCCTTATTCGTAATGGGATTATTCAGCAAGTCTATTAATAATACTGGAGCTATCTGGTCGATTGTCGTTGGATTCCTGTTGACTTTAGTTTTGATTATTTCTACCGTGATGGGTAATACTGCTTGGCAACCTCATTTCCTTTATATGGCAGGTATTCACTTTGCTATCTGCTGTCTTGTATTGACTATTGGATCAAGATTTGGAACCACCAAAGATGAAGCACTACTCGCACAGCTTGTATGGACAAATCAAACCTACAAGCAAGAAAGCATAGAATTAGCAGACTTGCCTTGGTACAAAAACTACAGGTATCAGGCTATAGCATTGGTAATTATGGTGA
>CALFUQ010000244.1 GCA_937929885.1 uncultured Saprospiraceae bacterium | reverse complement strand
GCAGGAATTACACTTAACTACCTGACAGCCAAGGAGTTTGATGCATGGGTTAAGCCTGAAAGAATGGTATAACAAAATAAAATCAAGATTGGCAGTTTATACTATTAAAATGTATCTTTGCGCACCAATTTGAAAATTGAGATCATGAAGGCATTAAAGATGTTTTCGATTCCTATCAAAGGTTTAGGAATAGGTAAACATAGCTTCGAATATAGTTTTAAGGACGAATTTTTTCAAAATTTTGAAGATTCTGAGATAAAAATTGGTTCGTATAAGGCGGTAGTTTCGCTTGACAAGCAGAATAGGATGATGGAGTTCTACTTTGATATAAAGGGTTCTTTCAGCGCATCTTGTGATAGGTGTTTAGAGCAAATTTCTATCCCGACAGAATCAAATGATCGATTGCTTGTAAAGTTTGGTGAGGCAGAGGGTAATGAGAGTGAAGAGGTGATTTATATAGATGAAAATGAACAAGATATTAATCTAGCTCCTTTCATTTTAGAATTCATTCACTTATCAAAACCATTGCAGAATGTGATTGATTGTGAAGAGAAGGGTTATGAAGATTGTGATGAGAGCGTACTAGACAAATTGGATTCTGAAGAATCAGAAGAAAAACAAGATCCTACATGGGATCAACTTAAAAACATAGAATTAGGATAATTTAAAATATAAGTAATGGCACATCCGAAGAGTAGAATATCTAAGCAAAGAAAAAGAAAGAGAAGAACTCATCAAAAAGCTACAGAGCCTCAGATTGCAATTTGCAAGACTACTGGCGAGCCACATCTTTATCATAGAGCATACTACCATGATGGAGATATGTACTACAGAGGTAAAGTGGTATTAAAAGCGGTTGAAGACGAAGATTAATTTATAATCCTTCTTCTTACTATTTAAAAATATACATAGCTCATGTCTCTAGTCGAGGTGTGAGCTTTTTTAATTTATACTCATGAAAGAAATTATTATTACCTCTGATGCTCCCGATCCAGTAGGTCCATATAATCAAGCTATAAAGGCTGGGGAGACATTGTACTTGTCAGGACAGATAGCCATAGATCCTAAGACTGGAGAATTGGTGCTAAATAGTATAGAGGATGAAACTCACCAAGTATTCAAAAATTTAAAAGCTGTCTTAGCTAAAAATGACATGACTTTTGAGAATATTGTAAAGTGTACAGTTTTCGTTTCGGATATGAATAACTATGGAAGAATAAATACTGTATATGGTGAATACTTTGACGATGCGACAGCTCCTGCAAGGGAACTAGTTGAAGTAGCCAGACTACCTAAAGATGTAAATATTGAAATCTCCGCAATCGCCGTAAGATGACAGAAAAAAGGAAACAAGTATTATCATGTATTCAGCCAACTGGTGATATTCATTTCGGTAATTATTTTGGAGCAATTAAAAACTGGGTAAATCTCCAAGAAGAGTATGATTGCGTTTACGGAGTTGTAGATTATCACGCGATGACTATGCCATATGACGTAAAGAAGCTAAGGACTAATACCTGGGATATGGTATTCAGTTTGCTGGCTGCAGGCATCAAGCCTGATAATCTTTTTGTACAATCATTGATTCCTGAGCATGCTGAGTTGTGTTGGATATTCAATTGCTTTACCTCTTTCGGGTGGATGGAGCGGATGACACAATTTAAAGATAAGAGTAGTCTTAGTGCACAGAAGAGTAAAGATTCATTTATATCTGTTGGACTATTTGACTATCCGATTCTGCAAGCGGCTGATATCTTAATTTATAAAGCGGATTTTGTACCTGTTGGGAAAGATCAGACTCAGCATTTAGAGTTGACACGAGACATAGCCCATCGATTAAATAATAGCGTTGGAAAGGAATATTTTGTGATGCCAGAGACGCTATATACGGAGACACCCAATATCAGATCCACTGCAGATCCTTCTCGCAAGATGAGTAAAAGTGCAGGGGAGAAACATTACATTGGCATATTCTCAGATGAAGCTAGAATTAGAAAGCAAGTGAGATCAGCAGTGACAGATGTAGGAGAGCCAGATAAAGAAAATATGAGTGAAGGAGTTGCTAACTTATTTGAGTTAATGAATGCTGGAGATGCCAAGTCAACAGCAGATAATTTATTGCAAGACTACAAGGCTGGCTCTTTAAAATACGTTGATCTTAAGGATGCGGTAGGAAATGTATTAGTAGAATTGGCGCAAAAATTTTCGACTAAGCGAGCTGAATTGTTAGAAAACAAACGAGAAGTAAAAGATCAAATCAAAGCATCTTCTGAGGTGATCAGGAAGCAAGCAAAAGAAACCTTAAGGGAGGTTAAAGATCTCACAGGCCTATTAATTCCAAAATCATAAAATGAAGATTTTCTGTATTGGTAGAAATTACATAGACCACGCAAAGGAATTAAATAACCCTGTGCCGAGTGAGCCTCTAGTTTTTATGAAACCCCCTACAGCTATACTTCGTGCTAATAAACCTTTCTATCATCCAGACTTTAGTGATGACATTCATTACGAGATCGAGATTGTACTTAAGATTGATAAGAATGGAAAATGTGTTAATGAAAAATTTGCATCTAGTTATTATTCTTCAGTTGCATTAGGAATTGATTTCACTGCGAGAGACATTCAAAAAAAATGTAAAGAAAAAGGTCATCCTTGGGAGAAGGCTAAGGGCTTCGATAATTCTGCTGTACTTAGTGAATTTCATCCCCTTGATAAGAGTAAACCAGTAATTTTTTCTCTTAATAAAAATGGAGAAAGAGTTCAATTAGGAAATTCTAAAGATATGATCTTCAACTTCGATTTTGTCATATTTCACCTTTCAAAATACTTCACTTTGCAACAAGGGGATATAATCTATACAGGTACTCCTGCTGGAGTTGGGAAGATAGAGATCGGGGATGTTCTTGAAGGGTATTTAGGAGAAGATAGGGTGTTTAGATGCGAGATTAAATAAATCACCATCTCTTTTATTTTATTATTTTTGCCCTCCATTATTCTACAAACCTAAAAATAATATAATGCCATATTTATTCACTTCTGAGTCAGTATCAGAAGGACATCCTGATAAAGTAGCAGATCAAATCTCTGATGCTTTAGTTGATCATTTCTTAGCATTTGATAAAAATTCTAAGATTGCCTGTGAGACATTAGTAACGACAGGTCAAGTAGTGCTTGCTGGAGAAGTTAAGACTAAGACTTATTTAGATGTACAACAGATTGCTAGAGATGTAATCGAGAGAATAGGGTATACCAAGTCAGAGTATATGTTTGAGGCTAATTCTTGTGGTGTGTTCTCTTCAATCCATGAGCAGTCACCAGATATCAATCAGGGTGTTGAAAGAAAAAAGAAAGAAGATCAAGGAGCAGGTGATCAGGGGATGATGTTCGGGTATGCGACAAATGAAACATCTAACTACATGCCTCTAGCACTAGATCTTTCTCATAAAATATTAGAAGTACTTGCTGCAATTAGAAAGGAAGGCAAGACGATGAAATATCTCAGACCAGACTCTAAATCACAAGTGACTATAGAATACTCAGATGACCATAAGCCTGTCAGAATAGATTCTATAGTTGTTTCAACGCAGCATGATGACTTTGCTCCAGATGCAAAAATGCTAGCTAAGATCAAAAAAGATGTAATCAATATTGTTATACCACGAGTTCAGATGAAATTAAAAGCATCACTTAGAAAACTATTTACTAAGAAGATAACTTATCATGTGAACCCTACTGGTAAGTTTGTAATCGGTGGACCCCACGGTGATACTGGATTGACAGGCAGGAAAATAATTGTAGATACTTATGGAGGTAAAGGAGCTCATGGAGGAGGAGCATTTTCAGGTAAGGATCCATCTAAAGTTGATAGGTCAGCTGCATATGCTACAAGACACATAGCTAAGAACTTAGTTGCTGCTGGTGTATGCGATGAGATCCTAGTACAAGTATCTTATGCTATTGGTGTTGCAAAGCCAACTAATATTTATGTAAATACCAATGGATCTGCAAAAGTTAAGTTATCAGATAGTCAGATAGCTAGAAAGGTTATGCAAATATTTGACATGAGACCTTATGCAATCGAGCAGAGATTAAAGCTACGTACTCCGATATATAGTGAGACAGCAGCATATGGTCATATGGGTAGAAAGCCACAAAAGAAAACAGTACAATTCGTAGATGGATCAGGAAAAGTAAAGAAGATGAAAGTTGAAACTTTCACTTGGGAGAAACTCGACTATGTCTCAAAAGTAAAAAAAGCCTTCAAGATTAAGTAAAGAGATTTTTTTTGAAAAAAGTGTAAAGGAGATTCAACTATTGAATCTCCTTTTTTATTAACACTATATTAAAGTTTATATAGATATTTAAGCTATACTTATTTTATTCAATCTGAGATCATTAATATGAATATTGCACCAACAGATTCATTCGAAAAAAGACACATT
>CALFUQ010000243.1 GCA_937929885.1 uncultured Saprospiraceae bacterium | reverse complement strand
ATAATAAAAGTTGTAGTCAGCGATATGGTAATTCTTAGACCTAAAAAAGAAACTACCAAAGAACTTTGGTTTAGCTGCCCATAAAATTCCTTTAGTTGCGACAATTTGAGCTGAGGTTAATTTCCTTTTAATCTTATTTATATTTCTTAAAACCCCGCCAGTATTTAGTTCTTTAATTGCAAGCTCTTCGCTTGTAGTCCACGTAAGTGGATTTGTTACTGCAATCTTATCAGACACAGACGATGTGGGGTTATAGCCATCATTAAATGTTCTCCAAGTACAAAAACATCCTGTCTGACTTGGTGACTCACATACAGGGATATTGTCATATTGATCTTTTGCAACAGGAATGCCCACTAGGTAAGCTGCTACTAGTTGGTCCTGTAGTGGTTTTCCATCAAAATAGTCTTCCACTAACCGTATGCCATGAGTAGTACCTTGACTGTGTGCCGCAATAATGATTGGCCTTCCTTGATTATAGTTTTCTAGATAGTATTCAAATGCATTTCTCAAATCTTGATATGCTAAATCAAATACCTCTTTGGCTAGCTTCTTATCCTTTTCACGGTAAGTATTAAGATGAGCTTGCCTATATCTGGGAGTATATACTTTACCTGCACCGTTAAATATGCTTGCCTGATATTTAATCGTCGACTCATCCACCCGTTTATTAAATGCAGGATCATTTACTGGGGCATTCCATTGGTCATCTCCTTTTTCTCCACTATAAATAGTAGGATATAGGAAGAAGACATCAGCTTTGGCAGTAGATTGATTATCTGTTAATCCAGTAGGAACAATATCAGCCATGTCCGATTTAGTTGGTAGCGTACTCCAATAGTAATTATCGCTGTAGTCAGGAGGGGTAGCTGCTGTAGTCTCACTAAAAACACCGATGGGTGATAGGTAAGTTTTAGAACAGCTAGAAAAGATAAATACAGAAATAAAAGTTAGGAAAAGTGAGCGGCTAAGTGTCTTCAATTCTTTCAATTTAATTTGAACTAGAAAGCTAACTAAAATAGTCTTTAGCATTTTAATGTAATCTACTTCTTTCTCATAGATATATTAATTGTTGCTTTCCACATTAAAAAACGGACACCTTGTGTCCACTATCGAACAATATATAATTAATTATTATATGTAAGTGGCTGAAAAACAGACCTTATCTCTTTGGCATAGCACTTGGCAACATTATAGTAAATCATTAACTATGGACAGAGAGATTTCTAAATCAGAGCAATCAGGGGCCAAGCTTAAGAAAGTCATCCCAGCGATTATAATCTTAGGATTGTTATGTGGAGCTTATTATCTCTTAAGCAGCCGACTTAAGAAAACTGGTAAGCAATCAGATTTTCATATTGTAAAAGTAGAAGAGGGTAATATCAGATCTACTCTAAGTGCTGCTGGTTTGGTTATCGCTTCTTCTGAGCGTGTAATTAACTCACCTGTTTCCACTGAGATTCAAGATGTACTGCTATCTACTGGAGCAGAAGTAAATAAAGGAGATCTTATATTAAAGCTGGATCAAGAATTTACTGGATTAGAGTATGAGCGTCTTGCGGATGAACTTTCTTTAAGAAGAAATAATATAGATAAGCTGAAATTACAATTTGATAAAGACCTAAGGGATATAGACTATCAAGATCAGATTAAGGCACTCCAACTAAGCGAACTCAAAGCTCAGTTAAGCGATCAAGAAAGACTACTTAAGATTGGCGGTGCGACTGCTGAAGAAGTCGAAGGAGCAAGTCTACAGCTAAAGATAGCTGAGATAGAAAAGAAGGTTTTGGAAAACGAACTCCAATTTAAAAGAGAAGTAAATACTACTGACAAGAATAACCTACAACTAGAATATGACATCCAACAAAAAAGACTTAAGCAGCTAGGACGTAAGCTGAAAGAAACTCAAGTCAAGTCACCTAGTGTAGGCGTAATCACCTGGATCAATGAAGACATCGGTAAGACTGTAGCAGAAGGAGAACCATTGGTTAGGATAGCTAATCTAAATCGTTTTGAGATAGAAGCTACCACGTCAGATCGCAATAGCAAAGAATTGCAGATAGGACTGCCTGTAGAAATTAGAATTAACAAGGAAAAGATGATGGGTAAAATAACTCGAATCCTTCCTGAGATTATAAATAATACCGTCAAGTTTTATGTGGGCTTAGATGAAGATAATCACACAGCACTCAGACCAAACCTAAGAACAGAAATATATGTCATCTCAGGCGAGAAAGAAAATGTACTACGCGCGAAACGAGGTGCTGCGTTAAAAGGCCCTACATCACAATTTATCTATAAGGTTACAGGCAACACAGCCACTAAAATTAGGATAACTAAAGGCTTAGTAAGTTCTGATCATTTTGAAATAGTAGAAGGACTGTCTGCAGGGGATAGGATAATCATATCTGAGACGGAGGAATTTGATCATATGGATGAATTCGAAATCGTAAAAACCAAGTAAGTAATGGAAGACATCAAGCATAAATTATTATATACGATATACATCCTATTTTTTGTGATTATAGGATTTAGTGCATTGGTAGCGCAGACTTCAGTAAATCTAGATGAAGTATTAAGTAGCGTAATAGATGATAGCTACGCTGTTACAAATGCAAAGAACCAATTGGAGATTGCAGATGCAAACTATGAGTTTTTCAAGTCTCAACTCAAACCAAATGTAAGTCTTAGAGCTAGTATCCCTAACTACTCTAAGACTTCAACTCCTGTTATACAACCTGATGGCACAATCTCATTTACTTCAATCGAGCAGGCTAATAGTTCTTTATCATTGTTTGCTACTCAGGTTTTGACTTCAACTGGAGGAACGCTTTTTCTTAATAGTGATATCCAGCGATTTGATGATCTATCTCAGGACGGTAAACAATACAATGGTAATCCGATAAGACTCGGTATAAACCAACCGCTTTTTGGATTTAATCCATGGAAGTATCAAAAGAATATCCAATCACTGGCTAAAGAAGAATCCCTGCTGGACTACAACATAAGGATAGAAGAATCCCTTGGTCTAGCAACCGACTATTATTTCAACATTCTTATTGCTAAACAAAATCTGGAGATAGCTAAAACTAATGAACTAGTAAATGAGAAGTTACTTGCCATTACAGAAGAGCGATTGATACTAGGTAAGGTTAGCAAAGATGAAAAACTGCAATTAGAGATAGAACTTAACAATGCAAAACTATCTGTATCACAAGCAGGATTTGAAGTAGATCAGTCGATTGCAATTCTATATACATTCCTAGGTGAAGATATCCCTAGTGATGGAACACAATTCATTGTTCCAGAAATATTAGATAATAAGATATTAAACATAGAGTCTCTTTTAAATGAGTCAAAGACAAATCGACCAGAAGTACTAGCCTATCAAAGGGAGAAGAGCCAAGTAGAAATGGATCTTGCAGAAGCTAAAGGGAATTTTGGCATCCAAGCTGATCTACAAGCATCTATAGGTTTAGCAAGAGGTGCAGAACAATTTAAAGAGGTATACACTGATCCATTTAATGAGCAGCAATTCAATATTTCTCTATTAGTGCCAATTGTTGATTGGGGTAGAAGGAAGTCTGCAATGAAACAAATTCATCTCAGAGAAAATAATATCGAAGCGACGTATGAGCAGCAGTTTTTAGAATTAGAAAACAGTATTCGACAGCGGGCTTATTTATTTACAAGATTACAATCTGAGATTATATTACTTAAAGAGATTATGGATAAGGCAGATGAGCGATTTAGTATCTCTAACGAAAGATATGTCCTAGGAAATATTGACATCACTAATCTTACACTGGCACAAAGAGAGAAAGATCAAACTAAAAGAAATTATATCAATGCACTTAAATCCTATTGGGTGACTTACTATGAACTTAGAGCACTCAGTGGATATGACATACTCAATAACCAAGAAATCATTTATTAATAACAAATTAAACTTCAACCCTAATTATGATAAAGCTTAACAATATTACAAAGGTCTATAGAACAAAGACTATAGAGACCACCGCTCTAAACGATATAGATCTGCATGTGCCTAAAGGAGAGTTTCTCAGTATCATGGGTCCGTCAGGATGTGGCAAGAGTACATTGCTCAACATCATAGGATTGCTCGATGAGCCATCAGGTGGAACGATCAGAGTAGATGGACAGGAAGTAATAAAATATGCAAGTAAGGCAACAGCAAAATTCAGAAATGAAAAGTTGGGATTTATATTTCAGAGTTTCCATTTGATACCAGATCTTAATGTTATTGATAATGTAGAGTTGCCATTGCTTTATAGAAATGTATCCAGGAAAGACAGAAAAGAGATGGCTGCAATTGCATTAGAGTCGGTAGGACTGGCCAATCGTAAGTCTCACTTTCCAAGTCAACTATCTGGAGGTCAAAAACAAAGAGTAGCAATAGCGCGAGCTATAGTAGGTAATCCTGCGATTATACTGGCAGATGAGCCTACGGGGAATCTCGATAGTGTCATGGGAGATGAAGTGATGGAGATCCTGACTAAACTTAATAAAGAGGAAGGGACTACTATAGTCATGGTCACTCACGATGAACGCATGGCTAAGAAAACTGATCGGTTGATCAGATTGTATGATGGTAGTCAAGTTGCTTAACCCTAAAAACTAAAACCATGTTATCTAACTATTTAAAATTAGCTTGGCGCTTATTATCGAGGCGAAAGTTCTTCACTTTTATCTCTTTGTTTGGTATCAGTTTTACGCTTGGGATATTGATGGTCGCATTAGCATTTCTGCAATCAGAGCTAGGCACTAATACGCCTCTTTCCAATAAGGATGATTTTGTCTATGTAGAGCAACTTAGATTGCAGCGTACATATTTTGATACTATCACAATCATAGATACACTATTCGAGAGTGGGGTAGAAGTATTTGATACTACATACGAATTTAAAGAAAGTGGTAGTGGTGCAACACAAACTGAAATGAGCAATAATATTGTAGACACTTATCTAACGGGTATGGAATCCGCTGCTGATATGACAATGTTTAATGCGAGTAATTATCATGATGTATATGTCGAAGGTGTGAAGGTGTCACTCAATATGTTAATGTCAGACGAAAGATATTGGTCAGTTTTTGACCACAAACTCACAGAAGGAAGAGTGTTTGATAAAGCGGAAGTAGAAAGTGCATCTAACGTGATAGTTATTTCCACAGAGACAGCACAAAACTATTTTGGAAGGGAAGAAAATGTAGTTGATGAGGAGATGTTTATCGATGGTAAAACCTTTAAGGTTATAGGATTATATCCCCACAAAGGTAAGATCCTTCCATTTGTTTCTCCTGATGCTGTATCTCCTTTTACCACAATGGACCTGTCGCTGATTGACAATTTTTATTTTGGTCCATTCGAGGTGATGTATATCGCAAAAGAAGGAGCTACTGACAAATTAAAGAGTGAAATTAATCACGCAGGCACTCTAGTGCCGATTGATCATCCTGACAATGAATATGACTTTAAGGAGGCAGTTTTTAGGCCTACTACTTATGATGAAATGTATGCTGCTGGAGTGCTTAATGTAAGTAATGATGAAGCTGAAAAAAGCTTATCAACGATGAAGATGATATTACTTGGTTTATTTCTATTCTTTACCATCTTACCTACGCTGAATCTTATCAATCTTAATGTGAGTAGGATCATGGATCGTTCTTCCGAGATAGGTGTACGCAAGGCTTTCGGTGCGCATCAGGGTAATATCATCACTCAGTTTATAGTCGAAAACATAGTGCAAACAATCTTGGGAGGTCTCATAGGGTTTGGTATAGCTTGGATATTGATTAGCATTATTAATCAAGGTGGTTATCTAGGAGATTCTGTGTTGTTATTCAGTACTAAGTTTTTCATCTACAGTTTTATCATCACATTGATCTTTGGTGTGCTATCAGGATTTTTACCTGCCTACAGAATGTCCAGACTTCAAATTGTAAATGCTCTAAAAGAAAATAAATTATGATTGGCCATATATTAAAATTGATCTGGAATAAGAAAGGAAGTAATTCACTTATGATCCTTGAGATATTTCTCGCTTTCTTAGTTTTGTTTTTCGTGCTAGCATATGTGCTATATAATCTCGACAAGACAAGTGCACCTTTAGGGTTTGCTACTGTCGATAGATGGGAAGTGCAATTAGATAATTTAGATGCGCTTGATTCCATAGAATTAAAAACGACCATAGAAAACTTAGAATCAAACCTTCTTGCATTAGAGGAAGTGGAAGAAGTAAGTTTTGCTAATTCTATTTCGCCATTTAGTGGTAGTATGTGGACTACTGGGAATGACGAGAATGGATTTGAATTTAGCGCGATGGTTGTACCTGCTGACTATGGGCTGGCGAATACACTTGATCTCAATATTGTAGAAGGAAGGTTTTTTACTGAAGAAGATTATGATGCTACCTACAAACCTATTATTATGACTAAGCACTTTATGGAAAAATACTATCCTAATAAGTCTATGATAGATAGTACATTTTTATTACAGGGTACTAGGAAGATTGTTGGGGTAGTAGAGGCTTATAGATACAGAGGAGCTTTCGAGGAGCTTTATCCTACAATTATGCTCTTGGAGCCCAAAGTAGATAATAACTCAGCTGTCTTATTAAAAATGAAACCTGGAACTCCGACATCATTTGAAGAGAAGTTATCTAATGTTGTAAATACAACAACTAAGAGAACTGGTAATGTTATTAATAATCTAGAAAAAGAAAGGATATCAGAGGATAGAGAAAGTTGGATGATCTTTATCGCTTTATTATCGATCTGTGGGTTTCTTTGTGTAAATGTTGCATTAGGATTATTCGGAGTCTTGTGGTATAACATTAATAAGCGCAAAGCAGAGATTGGATTAAGGCAAGCTTTGGGTGCAAATGGGTTAGATATCTCAAAGCAGTTTATCCTAGAAGTTATATTGCTTACGTTGGTCGCCCTCATCATAGGAGTCTTTTTTGCGGTGCAGGTGCCATTGCTCCAGTTAACAGAATTTCCCAATGTCATGTTTTACAAAGCAATTCTTTATTCGATAGTTATTATTCTGAGTTTGGTATTTATTTGTGCATTGTTTCCGAGTATACAGGCTGCGAAGATTACTCCTGCTAATTCACTTCATGAAGATTAAATAATTAGGATAACTTAGATTCAACTTTTATATGCGAATATTAATTATAGATGACGACCCAGCTGTAAGATCCAGTCTTAAGCTTTTGCTCAGCAGAAAAGGTTATGAAGTTTCGTCGATAGGACATCCTAACATCGCTTTAGATACGATTGCAGCTAATCAACCTGATTTAATATTATTGGACATGAATTTCACTATTGATACTTCGGGCAAACAAGGCCTTAAGCTATTAAGAATGATTAGAGATTCTTATAATAATATATCGATCATACTTATGACTGGGTGGGCTACTGTGCAATTAGCAGTCGAAGGTATGAAGCTAGGAGCCAAAGATTTTATAGCTAAGCCATGGGATAATAAAGATCTGATATCTTCAATAAAAAGTATAGAAAAGCTACATCATACTGATGATGAAAAGACTATTGATAATGTAGAATCTAAACATGCCACTATTATTGGGGACAGCCCTGAAATGAAAAGTATCATGTCGATGGTAGAGAAAGTTGCCACTACTAGTGCAAGTGTATTGATTACTGGAGCAAGTGGTACTGGCAAAGAACTTATTGCTGAAGCTATTCACCATGGTAGTCATAGGAGTAATGAGCCTTTTGTAAAAGTGAACCTTGGAGGAATTCCTACAGAGCTATTTGAGAGTGAAATGTTTGGACATAAGAAAGGTGCATTTACAGGTGCAGATATAGAACGAGAAGGGAGATTCGCAAAAGCCCATACGGGTACCATATTTTTAGATGAAATAGGGGAGTTGGAGATGTCTTGTCAGGTTAAACTGCTGAGAGTCTTACAGGAAAAGACTTATGAAATGCTAGGATCTAGTGAGCCACTGAAGACAGATGTGAGGGTAATCAGTGCAACTAACAAAGACCTAAGTAGATTAGCAGTTGAAGGTGCATTTAGAGAGGATTTGTTTTATCGTATTAATCTGTTGCATATTCACATGCCTAGTCTAAGTGACCGTAGGTCTGATATACCTAGTTTGATTAAGTTTTTCTTAAACAATGTAGCCATGCTTTATCAAGCCGATAGGCCATATGTCGATGATGAAACCATGAACTGGTTGTCTAATCAATCTTACAAAGGGAATATAAGGCAGCTTAAAAATATTACGGAGCGTACGTTCTTGCTCAATCTTAATAATAAGACCTTAGTTAAGCGAGATTTTTTACCTGCTTTTGAAACCACCAAAGCTGGGATCGCTTCCTCAAATGGATTAAATTTAGAAGCGATGGAAATAGAGACAATTAATAAAGCTCTTGCAAAACATGACCATGCAATCAGTGCTTCTGCAAAGGCATTAGGCATAACAAGAAGTTCGTTATATAGGAGGATAGAAAAATATGGCATTAAGCATGAGCCTAAAATTTAAGTACATATTTTTTATTGTTGTTATCCATGTCGTACTCCTCGTACTCATCTATTTTCTACTTAAAGATCAGCTTTGGTATTTTTTAGCATCTGAAGTTTTAGTCTTTGCCAGTATTTATTTTAGCTATTTGTTATATCGGTCATTTATTAGACCTATAGATCTACTGCATTCAGGGACTGATGCGATCGCAGATAAAGATTTTAGCGTTAAGTATCTCAAGACTGGATCTACTGAAGTAGATAACTTAGTAGACGTTTATAACACGATGATAGAAACTCTCCGAGACGAAAGGACAAAAATCTCTGAGCAAAGTTATTTTATTGAGAAACTTATAGAAGTGACTCCACTAGGAATCATTATCATGGACTACGATGGATTAATCTCTAACATCAATCCCGCAGCCAAGGTGAATCTAGGAATGGCCAAAGATGAAAAAGTAATAGGTAAAAGCTTATCTGATTATCCGTCGCAAATTATGGAATTGCTTTCTAATCAATCCAGTGGTGCACCTCAGATTGTAAGTGTCAATGGTGTAGACAAATTTAAGATCCAAGCTAACGAAGTTATTCATCAAGGGTTTAAAAGAAGATTCATCTTGATCGATGATCTCTCTAAAGAATTAATCCAATCTGAGAAAGATGCTTATGGTAGAATCATCAGGATGATGGCTCATGAGGTTAATAATAGTATGGGTGCTATAAACTCTATATTGGACACGGTAGTAGAATTTGGATTTGAAGAAGGAGGAGATATGGAATTAAAAGAATCACTTCTTATAGCTAGAAAAAGGAATGAAGGACTATCTACTTTTATGGCCAACTATGCTTCGCTCTTAAGATTACCGCCTCCTGCAAAGCAAAAAATGGATCTCGCAAAATTGCTCAAAAAGGCAGGAAAACTTTTCTCCCATAATGCAAATGGGAAAAATATCAAAATAACAATAGAAGTGCCAAATCATCAAGTATCTATTAAAGCAGATCCTGTATTGCTTGAGCAGGCCATTTCGAATATGATAAAGAATGCTATTGAGTCAGTTGAACAAGATGGTGAAATTATTATCTCGTGCTCAGGGGAACCTGCATCATTTACGATTTCGGACAATGGCCCTGGAATATCAGAGGAAGTTGCACAAAAACTCTTTACCCCATTTTTCAGTACAAAAACAACAGGGCAAGGAGTTGGTCTGATGTTGATTAGAGATGTATTACAATCACATCAAGCAGAGTTTAAACTCAGTACTGATCCTAAGACTGGATGGACAAATTTCAAAGTCAATTTTATCTAGATGGGAAAGTTGTGGAATAAATTACCAGCTTTTATTAAAGCTCTGCTAATAGGAGCTCTGTTGTTTTTTCCTGCGATTTCAATAATACAAGTTCTATTATTTCAGAATCTTGCTAGATATTCTCAACTGCCTTGGTCATTCCCTTTAGTGCTAGTATTGCTTTGGTTGTATTGGAGGTTTACGACAGGTGCGGATAAGCCATTCAAACCTTCAGCAGATAGGAAAAATTTATCCATGTCCAAGCTAGACTTGTCTGGTAATCTGGCTTGGATAATCATTTCTATTATCGGGTTGATATTGTTTACATATTCTGCGGTGTGTTTGGGTTATGTATTTGTTGATGAGGATACAGATCAATTTGAAATGATTAAACTATTTATTGCTGCCCCTCCACAAACCGCTATTGTTTTGGTGCTAGGATTATCACTAACTGCAGGGATAATCGAAGAAGTTGTGTTTCGAGGTTACGTGCAAACAATCTTAGAGCGACATTATGGAATAATAGTATCCATCCTAATTACAGCTGTAATATTTGCGCTACTTCATTTCCTTCCAGCAGTCTTGATATTTCCTTATATAATGGTATCGATGGCATTTTCATTTGTTGCTTTCAAAAACCGAACAATTGTCCCTGGTGTTATTGCTCATGCAACATTTGATTTTTTAGCGATAATGCTAATCTATTATCACCCAATAATGGTGACTCAAGAGTTTTTCGAAGGAACAATCTTTCTGAATTTAATACTATGTGTTTTAAGTATCATTTTACTATGGTATTCTCAAAGAAAAATTGAGCCAATTGTATATCGTCTTGCTGCATAGCGCAAAAGCTACACTAATTTTGATTAGGGCTATAAGTTCCTTAAGCGTCTGACTTAAAAATTATAGAAATTATGATGGACTAAATAACCTAATTGTTTTAGTTTTAATCAGGCTAAGAAATACAGAAACCCTAACCTATGAATGGTGTAATTTTCTTCTTTAGTGCTCTTGGAGTTTTCAATGGAATCCTGTTAAGTCTTTATCTTATCATTTTTACAAAACAAAAGAGTCTAAGTAAATATCTATTAGGTTCACTGGTTTTGGCTCTTAGCATAAGAATAGGGAAATCAATAATTTTATATTTTGATCATGATGTGCATAAGCTTGTTTTGCAGATTGGCTTATCAGCTTGTTTGTTTATAGGGCCCTTGCTATATTTCTATTTGAGATCAGTACTTGAGCAGACTCAGCAATTCCCTAAGCTTTGGAAGCTGGTTTTGTTTGGACTTTTACTTTCAATCATTGTTGTAGGTTCGATCAGACCTTATCATTTATATCCAGCATTCTGGAATACTTATGTAGTACAATCAATTTACGTTGTTTGGCTTGTTGGCGTGAGTGCATCTGGGTTTTTACTTGCCCCTCATCTGACAGTTAGATACAAAGAGCGTGGAAGAAACACTCCCTTAGAGAAATGGTTATCAGCAATATTTTTTGGTAATGTGATTATTGCCTCTGCATTTTTCTTGGCATTTTTTGGGAATTCTTGGGCTTACTATATTTCAGGTCCGTTGGTGTTTACTTTTTTTCTATACTTATTGGCATTCGGGTATTATAACAATAAGTGGTTTAACATAGCAAGTAAACCAGTTTTAGAAAAGTATATCAATAAGAAAATTGATGGTGCTGTGGCTAATAGGTTGTTAAGGGAATTAGATAATCTAATGCTTTCTAAAAAGGTATTTACTGATCCAGCATTAAAGCTAAAGACAGTTGCTGAACAGCTTAACATCCCATCCCATCAACTCTCTCAATTACTTAACGACAATCTTGGAAAAGGCTTCAAGCCATTCATTAACGAACATAGAATCAAAGCCGCTTGCCAGCTGCTAGGAACTAATCATCAGATGTCGCTTGAAGGGATCGGATATGAGGTCGGTTTCCGATCGAAATCAACTTTTTTCACTACGTTCAAAAAGTTGATGAATGTTACCCCATCTCAGTACAAAGAGCAAGTATTCTTAAAAACTTCTTAAAAACGGTTCGTTTTTATAATGTAGAACCATTTAAACCTCTCATTTTCCCATTTATATTTTCCATTAAGCGAGGTTTGTCTTTGTAAATAATCAATCATGAAAATAATATTTAGCACTTTAATCGCATGCTTGCTAATGGCATGTTCATCTAGTTCTAAACTTCAATCTACAAATTCAGATAAACAGATTGGGGGTGCAAATGAGGAACCACAAAGTATAGACGAACAAAAAATAACTGAGACCATCAATACATACTTTGAAGGATGGATGACAGGAGATACTACTAAGCTTGGTACTGCTATGCATCGTACTTGCCAGTTGAAAAATATAAAAGATGACGACGTGATTATTTATAGTAGATCGACATATTTAGGTTTTTTTAAGCCTCGACCTCGACGACAAAATGCTGGTGGAAAAATCGTATCGATTAATGTGACAGATGATATTGCATCTGCAAAGTGTGAGATACATACGGCAGATCGATTGTATACAGACTATTTCAATATGATGAAGATCAAAGAACGATGGTACATCGTAGATAAAATTGCAGCAAGTAAACTAAGAACAAAATGAAGAGCATAAATTTTATAGCACTAAGTCTAATTTTCTTTATTTCAAATGGCTTGCAGAGTCAGGATTCTATTAGAATTGACGATATCCAAAGATTTAGTTATTCATTTGATATAGAAGATGATGTGTTTGTAGGAGATGGAGCAGCTATTCTCACTAAGGCAATTGCTAATTCAAATATCTTGATGTTAGGTAACAACTCTAGGAATCATCAAGAATCAGTTCTTGACATTGCACTTAGTAAAATTCTTAATAGGAATAATTACAATCATCTGATTATGGAGGTTGGGCCAGCTTCTGCGCAACTAATAAATAAAGTTTCTGATGATCCTGATCAAATAGTAGAAACTTTTAAGAATATAAATAAGAAATACTTTTTTGAAACTGGAGGTATGAAATTTATGCCAATTCCAGATTTTAAATATCTCGGTACCGCTACACTACTTAAGTATGTCAAAGAAAATGAATGGTCGTTTGCTGGGATAGGTGTAGATTCCTGGGTCGGGTTTAAGTTGCAATTAGATCACTTATACAACAACTTATCAATAGCAAATCAAAAAGTTTACAAGAAAGATTATGAAGAATCATGTAAACTTATTGATAGATTATATGGGCAGATTAAGGGACAGTCCTATGAAGATGTGTTGGGCCTAACAGAAGGATTGAAGTCCTCAGAGGCATTCGGTAAATTTTTGCAAGACATGAGCACGTTTAATAGTAATACGCAACTTGTAAACTACTTACAGTTTAGTATCGATTATTGGTGGATGTATGGGAATAAGCAAGGATTTGAAAAGAATAGATTGAGTAATAAACGTAACAAATCTTTGATGAAATTGGCTTTAGAGCATTCAAATTTTGATTTTGAGGAGGATAAGCTTTTTTTGAAAATGTGGCGAGGTCATTTGGTTAATGGTGTTACGAGAAATGGATTTTACGGTATAGGTAACATGTTAATGGAGCTAGCAGCTTATCATGGTTATAGTAGTTTGAACATTGGAGTCTTAGACAGATTTATTATGGAAGACGGCGTTGTCAAAGATGCGCTAGAGAGCAATGGCTATATTGCGAAAAATAATAAACCATTTATGGCTATGGGACAAAAAGATAAGTGGGTACTAGTAGATCTGCGATCATTCAATCAAGAATTTTATTGGGGAAATTATGTAAGGACCGTAGAGATGAATGATATGATGCGCAGGTTCGATATGATTATCATTCCTAAGACTGATAGCAAAGCAGCTATAAATCATTAAATTAGAAATCAGCATGGCCAGTTCATTTTTTCGTTTTCAGTATTTAGCTGCTATCATTTTATTGGTTGTTTCTTGTAAATCGGAAGACGCAAATAACCAGCAACACTCTGAAAAGAATATTGCAGTCAATCCTACCAAGGAGGTTGTAATGCAAAATCTGAATCGACCTTGGAGCATGGCATTCCTGTCTGATACCGAAGCACTAGTCGCCGAAAAAGATGGAGATATACTCCGTGTTGATTTAGAGAAAAAATCAAAAATACCAATTACAGGATTTCCAAAAGACTTAGCAGATAGTCTGACTATTAATTTAGCTAACTATCCTGTAGGTACATATCCAAGAGGGAGTGATGGATTCAGGGGGAGATATAATGCTGGTATATTTGAGATTCTGCTTGATCCAAATTTTGAATCCAATCAGTGGGTTTATATCTCATATGTATCAGAGCAAAATCAGAAGTATGCTACCAAAGTCATCAAGGCGAGGTTGGTAGACAATTCACTTGCAGAAATAGAAACTTTATTACTTGCTTTACCTTATGCTGATGGTTTATTTCATTTCGGTGGCGGAATGGTTATAGGAGAAGACAGTAAACTATATGTAACAATAGGTGAGCGGTTGTTTGGAGATTCCCTGCAACCAGAGATGCCCATTGCTCAGAACTATCAAGACCAAAGAGGTAAGATCTACAGAATAAATCTGGACGGAACAATTCCCCTTGATAATCCATCTTTTGGTTCAGATGGAGTTGATGGTTTATATGCTGTCGGAATAAGAGCAGCACAAGGCCTCACTCAAGATCCTAACACAGGTAAGATTTGGTTCTCAGAACATGGGACTGTACAAGGAGATGAACTTAATCTACTAGAAGCAGGTGCTAATTACGGATGGCCGATTAAAAGTACGGGAGGATATCGAGGCGGATATGAGCCCCCTTCATTGGATAGAACATTTAAATACCCTAAATGGTCGTGGTATAAGACCATAGCTCCTACAGGTTTAACTTTTTATACTGGGAATGAATTTCCGCAGTGGAAGAATAATCTTATTGTCCCTGGATTATCTGCTGGAAATTTCTGGCGATTAGTGATCGAAGATGATAAAATCCAAAGTGTCGAAGAATTATTTATTAATGACAGACATAGAACTAGAAAGGCAGTACAAAGCCCTGCAGGAGAACTCTACATTCTTACCGATGAAG
>CALFUQ010000242.1 GCA_937929885.1 uncultured Saprospiraceae bacterium | reverse complement strand
ACCAAAAGCTTAATCGAAGAGACTAAATTTACCAGACCGATAATTGATATTTCGAAACGATTCGAAAAATTAGGAGGCTGGACTTTAGGCGCTCACTATGAGGTTGAAGATAACCAGCGGAGGTTTATTGGGGATGCGAATTTAAATGAAGCGAGTTTTAAATATGACTATCTCAAAACTTATATCCAATCACCTCAGTATGATAAATTTAATTTTAGAGTAGGTTATAATCAGCGTAAAGATTACGCGCCAGATGGAGAGCGATTTTCTCAGAGCACACTTGCCAAAGAATTCCAAGTAGCAGGTAAATGGCAACAAGGCGAAAATGCTCGGCTGGTTGGAGATTTTATAATCAGAGACTTAACGGTAGTCGATGCGGGGCTAACTAGTGTGGTACCGAAGAAAACGTATCTAGGTAGGCTAGATTACGATTTTAATGTACTCAACAAAGCTATCAGATCTAATACCAGCTACCAAGTAGGATCTGGGCAACAAGCCAAAGCAGAATTCGAATATATAATGGTACAGAAGGGAGAAGGCCAATACGTTTGGCTAGATGATGGAGATGGGGTGCAAGAGACTTTTGAGTTTCAGATATCTCCTGTGCAAGACACAGCAAACTATATTAAGATTGCTATTTACAATAATGAATTTGTAAGGACTAACAACAATAGCCTAAACCAAAATCTGAGATTCGAAGGTAGAAATCTATTTAATCCTGAGCAGTTAAATAAGAACAAAACAAAGAAACTTATCTCAAAATTCAGTGCACTTGTTAATATGCGCATCAATAAGAAAACGGAAGAATCAGGCGGTGAAAGTAACTTTAGTCCTTTTAACTTTAGCTTACAGGATACAAGCATCATAACATATTCATCTGCCATTAACAATACGCTATTTTTTAATCGTGGTAATCCAGTTTATGATTTACAAATTGGAAACCGAAAGAATACAACACGCTTTGTACAAGTATCAGGTGCAGAACAAAATATGCTTTCCGAAAATTTTGTGCGATTAAGATGGGGTGTGAATAGAGCAACTGATTTACTCCTGAATCTGATAAAAGGCAATCGCGTTCAATCGTATGATTTATTCGTAGATAATAGTTATGACTTTGACTACTATGAATTTAATCCTGAAGTAAATTTTAGACCTAAGAAAAATGTTAGGCTTATACTGGATTATATTTATCAGAATAAAAAAAGTAACGCAAACGATCAAGCGATAAGCAATGAATTCTCAGGAGAAATAACCTGGAGACAAGCGAATAAAACTAATCTCACTACTGGATTAGGATTTATAACTGTAGACTATAATGGACAGTCAAATACAAATCTAGAATTTGCAATATTGGATGGCCTGAGGGTAGGCAAAAACTATCTCTGGAATCTTGGACTTACAAGGAGAATGGCAAACAATATAGATTTGATAGTAAGTTATAATGGACGTAAAACTGGCGAGTCAAGGACTGTGCATACTGGTAGAGCGCAGGTGAAAGCTACTTTTTAATTGATAATAAAGAATTTAAAAATGAAAATTCAAATTGGTGAATTTTTCATTTTTCATTAATCTAAAGTCAATCCTTTCTTAAAATAGAAGTAATACTGTGTCAATGCCCTGACCGCTAAAAAAATAAAAAGCGCTAACCAAAGCGCATGTGACTCTAAATAATTAATTAAAAAATAGAAACTTAGAAGATACACGGCTAAGGCAATAAACATAGAATTACGCATATGCCTAGATGCACCTAGACCCACATAAATCCCATCCCAGATATAACTCAGAAAAGCAACTAATGGTAGGATACCAATCCAAATAATAAAATCG
The DNA here is from genome assembly GCA_937929885.1 of uncultured Saprospiraceae bacterium. Lineage (GTDB taxonomy): Bacteria > Bacteroidota > Bacteroidia > Chitinophagales > Saprospiraceae > CALFUQ01. The sequence continues at coordinate 1,055 of CALFUQ010000242.1, read as the reverse complement.
CTTGTGAAATTTATAACGTCAATATCTGAACTAAAGAGATATAAAATTTGATTACCAAATATTAAATAAACACTCGCATATCCGAGAGCAAGAACTCCTCCCCAAATGAATGAATATTTAATTGACTCTTTGATCTTTCCTTCCACTTGAGCACCCTTATATTTTCCTACTAGACTTTCTGATGCATGTGCAAAACCATCTACACCATAAGACATCCAATTTAAAAATTGCTGTAAGATTATATTAGCTGCTAAGACTAGTTCTCCTCCTTTAGAAGATTGGCTATAGAAAAATCCAAATGCAAAAGTTAGGCATACCGTTCTTAAGAATAGATCTCTATTTAAAACGAAAAACTCTTTTACTTTATCGGCCTGCAAAATTTTATGCCAAATTATATGAGCATTAAATCTTCGATATTTCATAAAGTATAAACCGATTGCAAGGGCTAATCCAAAATATTGAGCAGCAACTGTCCCCCAAGCTACACCAGCTATGTCCCACGAGAGATAGATTACGAGATAGGCGCTTAAAACGATGTTTAAGACATTAACCGCAACCGTCATAATTAAAGGATAGATCGCATTTTGCATTCCAAAAAACCAACCCTTAAATCCATAAATCATCATGGTAGCAGGAGCAGCACAAATCCGAATAGTAAAATAAGTCCATACCATATCATTCTGATCAGGTGATACATTTAATAGATAAGAACTAAACCTACCAAGCGGCTGATGGAATATCAAAATCATGATAGCAATTGCAACCGCTAGTAATGAAGATCTGACAAGTGTATTAACTATCTGATCTTTCTGCTGAGCTCCATATGCATGAGCAGTGAGCCCTGTTGTACCCATCCTAAGAAAACCAAAATTCCAATAGATAAAGTTAAAAACCATAGAACCAATACCTACCGCCCCAATATGCTTTGCCGAGAGATGACCCATTAACACGGTATCTACCGTCGATAATAACGGAATAGAAATATTACTAATGATATTAGGTACTGCGAGCCCGAATATTTCTTTATTAATTGACTTCAATTGGATTTATACTAA
>CALFUQ010000241.1 GCA_937929885.1 uncultured Saprospiraceae bacterium | reverse complement strand
TAGAGGTTGCCATACAATGGGCATTGGTGCAAAATAAATTAGCCCCTATTGACCGTAATTATACCGTGTTCCTCGGAGCTAGGTATACTTATTAATTAGATAATCTTTAAATATTTATAAAATGAAAAATTTATTATTAATCGTAATCATGAGCCTACTTGCCATAGTAACAGTAGATGCTCAAAGAGACAAGATCACAACAATCGTAGATGGACTAGGATGTCCTTATTGCGCATACGGTCTTGAGAAAAAGTTCAAGAAAGTAAAAGGTATTAAGAATGTGAAAATAGAAATCGAAGAAGGGATATTTACTTTCACAGTACCGTCAGAAACTGAACTGCAAATAGAAGAAGTAGATAACCGGGTAGATATCGCAGGTTATACCGCTAAGAATATCATCATTGAAAGAGCAGATGGAACTGTGGACAAGATGGATCTTACGTATGCAGAAGTTGATACTGATAAGACTGCAGAGTTTGCGGTCTGGGGTATATGCAATATGTGTAAGTCCAGAATAGAAAATGCTGCTAGGAAAACCGAAGGTGTAGGTGATGCTAAGTGGGATAAGAAGACGAAGATACTTAAGATCAAGTACGACTCTAGCGTAGCCGATATAGCAAGCATCAAAGAGAAGCTTGCAGCAAAAGGTCACGACACTGAGGATATCAAAGCAACAGAAGATGCTTATGATAATTTACCTGCTTGTTGTCTTTATGACAGAGCGGACCTTAAGCAAGCATCACATTAATTAATAAAATCTATCAAGAGCAGCAGTTGAAATTTTCAGTTGCTGCTCTTGTTTACAATCCAAATAATGAATAAACTATTATTTATTTTTCTGATCGCAACTTTTTTAATGAGTTGCCAATCAGAACAATGGACTTTTCAAAATGATATCGAGATAGACGGAATTTCTGCAACAGGACTAGTCATGGATGGAGAAACTATCTGGCTATCAGATACTGATGAGAATAGAATTGTCCAAATAAATATGTCTGGTGATATCATGACTAAAATAGAAGAATTAGACAGGCCTATGCATCTGAGTATGGATGGTAATAACTTGTTAGTGCCTGAGTATATGATGGACACCATCAATATCCTTGACAAGAAAAAGAGTATCGGTTATTTAGATATCTTGTCTACTCCTGATGCTCCTGCCGCTGTAGATAAAAATGGTAATGATGTAATTGTTGCAGATTTTTATAATCATAGGGTGATTTACAAGAAGAATGGCAAGGCGAGTAACTTCGGAAAAAAAGGTAAAGGGCCAGGAGAGTTCCACTACCCTACTGATGTGCAATTTGCACATGACAAAATATTTGTAGCTGATGCGTATAATCATCGTGTCCAGGTTTTTGATAAGGATGCAAATCATCTATTGACTATCGGTGAAGCAGAGAAAATGAATGCTTCTACAGGAATCTATGTGACAGATAAACATGTACTCGTTACTGATTTTGAAAATGATCGATTGCTTACTTATGACCTTGATGGGAAGTTAGTAGACATCATAGACGAAGGCTTATATAGGCCTACTGATGTTGCTACAGCGAATGGAAAGATGTATGTCCTTAATTTTAAAGGGCAGTTTATTTCGGTTTATCAATAGCTATTTAAGTATCGAAATTTAATATTGTAGTTATCTAAAGAATCTGTAATATTTATAAATTTTATCAAATCATCCTTTGTTAAAATCTTTAAATTGTTACAAATAAGGTTATTTTAGTTAAAGAATCTATATTGACAAATATGGTTTATAGATTCTTATATCCCTTTTTTGTACAAAACTTCCAGCTTTATGAATCAACGAAAACTTCCATTTTCTTCCATTCTATCGACACTCATATTTCTTATTTGCACGCTATCTCTTTCGGCTCAGAATGAGTTTATTGGCTTGAAAAAAAGTTTTAAGAATAATACTCAAAAGGAAATATTAGATAGGCATTTTACAGAGGTAGAAGTGTATACATTAAATGTTCAGTCGGTAAACCAATATGTATCCAATGCAAGCACCAACTTAGAAATCAGATTTAAGATGGGTCAAGAATATGATTGGAATTTAAATCTAATTAAAAGGAATATTTATAGTGATAACTATATTTCTAGAGTAGCTAGCGAAAATGGGATTCAAGTAGTAGAACACAGTCGTCCTACTACTACCTTTGGCTACTTGAGAGATGGGTCAGGTTTTGTTAGTCTGACATTCGGAGAAAACTTTATCTATGGAAGTATAAAAAGAAATGACGAAGAATATTTCATTGAACCAGCGTCATTATTTGATCCTTCTGCGAATAAAAATTCGTTTGTACTATATAACAGTGATAGTGTAATACCTGGAAATGGAACATGTGGAGTTACAGAGACAGCAAAGCACAAGCCAAGTAAAAACTTAAAGAGTGGAAACCAATCAGATTGTAGAATCGTAGAACTTGCCCATGCGGCTGATTTTTCTATGTACCAAAGTCATGGAAGCGATGTAACTATGACCAACAACTATATAGCAGGCGTCATCAACAATGTACAGCTTGATTATAACCAATTTGGTTTAGAATATTTGATTGTTGAAACATTTGTGCATACTACCTCAGCAACTACCAATCCATGGCCGACTAGCAATCTTACTACCTCATCCGTCAGTGCACCAGATCTATTAAACGAATTTAGAACTTGGGGAAATACTGGAGGCTTTATGAATATTTTTGACCTTGCCCAACTATGGACGGACAAGGATATAGATAATGGGCTACCTCCTGCAGACCCAGACTTCAGTACTGGTGTAGTCGGGTTAGCAGGAGTAAATACAACCTGCAATCCTGGGTACAGTTTAATAGAAGATTTTTCAACTAACAGCACAACCATGCGTGTTACTGTTTCTCATGAGTTTGGACATAACTTTGGTTGTTCTCATAACTACGTGATAGATGATCCAACATGTGATCCTGGTGGCAACGGCCCAGGCCGATCACCCTTTATTATGGACCCTGTGGTTAGTACAGCAACGTGCTGGTCAGATGGTACTGCTGTATGTGATCTCAACTCAACACAAACTATAGAAACTAATATTCTAAATTTTGCCTGTCTTGATGGTCAAGTTAGCTCAGGAAAAGATATTGAAGCAACGGCATGTTTTGAAGATACGAATCCGATAATGCTAGGAGATTTTCTAGTGCTAGAAGACAGTGGAGGTACTTGGTCTGTTAATACTGGAGGCCTAGCTCCTACAACAGGATTTAATAATGTTGGTACATTTATTCCTTCTGGAAATGTAGCAGGTACCTATCTGTTCGATTATACCATATCAGGTACAGATCTTAACCCAGTAAATTGTACTGCAGTCGGGAGTAACCCAGTGGGTCATTGTGCTACTACAACTACACTTACTGTTAACTTAATTGATCTTGGTGCTGGTACTCCAGATGCAACTGTGCCTCTTTTGTGTAACACTACTTCTAGCCCATTTAACTTGATGAGTGAATTAGTAGGTTCTACTGCAGGAGGGACATGGACAGTAAATCCGACTAGTCCTACTCCTACAATGGGATTCAACTCCGCTGCAGGCACCTTTGATCCCTTAAGTAATCCTATTGGTACTTATCTATTTGATTATTCGCAAGCAGGGACATTTATACCTGGTGCAGCTGCACTTCAATGCACAGCTAATGAAGCAAGTACTGACGGTGCAATTTTTGGACCTGGCACTTATGGCGCTATATCTACTCCAACAATTGCAGGGTGCACCCCAGATACTAGAGTGACTGATTGTACAACTTTCAGACTAGAGATAGATGTAACCGCTTATGACGGTCCGACAGGTCAACTACAAATAAGTATAAGACCTCCAGGATGTGGTCCTTCCATCCTATCAGTGCTAAGACCAGGAGTAGGTACCTATTTATTTACTGAACTAGATTTACCCATAGGATTTGATCCTAGTGGAGGCTTTTGTGTAGTGCTTTTTGACAATCTTCAAGATGTTGCCACTGATATAGATTTCGTAGCAGATGTTGTAATCGATTATCCCGCAGTACCAGATACAGGATGTCCCGATATGATGTCTACTGTGACTGTAAATGTGGACACATGTATTCCACCCCCTAACGACAATTGCGCTAGTGCCATATATTTACAGTGCGCAGATGCTGTAACTGTTAGTACTACTTTTGCTTCAGATGAAACATTGCCAGATTGTGCATTTGGCGGTACTCTAGATAACTTTTCTAAGACTTCATGGTACAGATTTACTGGCACAGGTGAAACATTCCAGATAACTGCCTGTAATTCTATTAATGATTATGGTCAAGAAATACATGTGTATTCTGGAAGTTGTGGTGCATTAAACTGCCTAGTAGGTGATGGAAATAGCTGTCCTAATGGTCTACCAGAATTAACTTTTACATCCACTTCTGGCATCGAATATTTTGTAATGGTAGGTTCTTTCGGTTCAGGTATATCTGGCGGCTCAGTTACATTAGAGTTTAATTGTGGTAATTGTATTGATAGAAGTGATATCATCTTGACGCCACCAAATGATTTCTTAAATGGTGACATGTATAAGATTGAAACCAATCAAAATATTATAGCTGATAATATTCTTAAGGCTGGCTCAGATATTATTTATGATGGAAAACAAAGCATCCTTATGAACCCAGAATTTGAAGTCGAGTTAGGAGCTACTTATTTAGCTGTACCTGATGGTTGTGGTGGAGTATTCTTTGAGGAAGAGCAGGTGGATAAAAAGTAATTTATCAAATGACTACCTCGGTTAGATTTCTGTAATAATTACTTCAACCTAACCAGCTTAAGGAGTAAGGTTATCATTATAGGAATGAAAACAATGTGATACTGCTGTGGAATTAACCACCACCC
>CALFUQ010000240.1 GCA_937929885.1 uncultured Saprospiraceae bacterium | reverse complement strand
GTCTTAAAGTTTACTTCGCAAGTATCTTAGAAATAGCAGCCAATTCAGACTTAGAAAATTTTAGATTATCCAGCGCTCCTATATTCTCTTTTAACTGCTTAGGTGAGCTGACGCCTACTAATACAGATGTGATTCCTTCATCCTTGAGCAACCATGCTATAGCCATCTGCGCCATACTTTGACCTCGTTTTGCCGCGATATCATTTAGCTTCTGGACCTTAGAGATTAGTTGCTTGGTGATGTTATTTTTACTTAGATATCTACCATCTTTCACTGCCCTACTATTCTTAGGAAACCCCTTTAAGTATTTGCTAGTTAATACTCCTTGTTCCAGTGGTGAGAAAGCAATTGCTCCTGTTCCTATCTTCTTTAAAGTCGACATGAGCTTCTTCTCTACCCACCGATCAAACATGCTATACCTAGGTTGATGTATGAGTAGAGGTGTACCCATATCCTTTAATATCTTATGAGCCTTTGCTGTGTCTGCAGCATTATATTGAGAGATACCTACATAGAGCGCTTTGCCTTGTTGCACAATCGAATGCAATGCTCCCATAGTCTCTTCTAATGGCGTATCAGGATCTCTCCTATGGCTATAAAATATATCTACATAATCTAAGCCCATGCGATCTAAACTCTGATCACAACTAGCCATCAAGTATTTCCTTGATCCTAAATTACCATAAGGACCTGGCCACATATCCCACCCAGCTTTCGATGATATAATCAATTCATCTCTGTAAGGCTTCCAATCCTTTTTAAACATACGCCCAAAATTCTCCTCAGCTGCTCCATATGGGGGACCATAGTTGTTAGCTAGATCAAAGTGTGTGATACCGTGATCAAATGCAGTTCTAAGCATCTCCTGACCATTGTTAAAATCATCAGTATCTCCGAAATTATGCCATAAACCTATTGATATCATAGGTAATTGTAAACCGCTCTTACCACATCTGCGGAATTGCATTTTATCATACCTACTTTGATCTGCTACATATTCTGGTAGTCTTCCGTTGTCTACATTCATAGGAGAATAATTTAGTTTAATGTGAATTGTAAGTTTGCTAAACTCTTATAGATCCCATCAGATAGTTGCATTAGATTATCATGGTTCCCTTCTTCCACAATCTTGCCGTGTTCAATGACATATATCGTATCTACATCTCTGATCGTAGCTAGTCTATGAGCAATAATTATAGAGGTTCTACCTTTCATTAGATTGTTTAAGGCTTCTTGCACAACTTGCTCAGATTCAGCGTCTAAAGATGACGTTGCTTCATCTAACAGTAGAATGCTTGGATCCTTAAGTATCGCCCTTGCAATAGCTATTCGTTGTCTTTGCCCGCCCGATAGTTTAATACCTCTCTCTCCTACTACCGTATCAAATTTCTCCGGAAATGATTCTATAAATTCAAGTGAATTAGACTGAGCAGCAGCTTCTATCACATCTTCATCGCTAGCGCCAGGTCGGCCATACAAGATATTCTCTTTGATTGTCCCTCCGAATAGTAAAACCTCTTGTGGTACTATTCCTATATTCTTTCTGTAATTAGTAATCTCATACTCGCCTATTTCTTTGCCATCAATTGAGATCGAACCACTATCTAAATCATAGAACCTCATCAGCAACTGTACGATAGTTGATTTCCCTGAACCACTCTGCCCTACCAAAGCTACCTTAGAGCCAGAAGGAATAACTAAGTCTATGTTTTTTAAAACAGTTATATCCTCTCTAGTTGGATACGAGAATTTGACATTTTTAAACTCGATGTCTCCATTAAAGCGATCTAGAGCAGATGAGTTATCACCCATAGGTACTTCTATATTGCTATCAAGCATCTCTTGTACTCGCTCAGTGGCTCCTATAGAACTTGCTAATTGGGTGTAAAGCGTACCAAGTCCAGCAATAGATCCACCAATAATCCCTGTATATAGTATAAATCCAAAAAGATCACCGACAAGCATTTCTCCTGATTGCACTAACAATGCACCTCTCCAAAGTATAAATATGATAGCCCCAAATAAAATTGAGATGATGAATACAAAGAAGATACCTCTAATCTTTGCGAATCTAAGTGATATCCTAACTACTTCATTAATCGATTTACTATAACGGATTGATTCATACCATTCATTGGTATAGGCTTTTACAGCACTAAACGACTGCAGCGTTTCTTCTACTACTGTATTTGATTCAGCAAGTGCATCTTGACGTTCTCGTGATAGCTTTCTGATATACCTCCCAAATACCATAGCACTGACCACTACAAATGGAAAAGTAAGTAACATAGTAAGTGAAAGCTTAGGCGCAAAATAAGCGAGGTAAAAGATGCCTATGACTAACTGCACTAATTGTCTAAGAAACTCTGCTAAAACGTGCGAAAAAGCCTGCTGGAGCTGTTCTATGTCTGTTGTTAGCCTACTTGTTAATTCTCCTACCCGACTCTTCTCGTAGAATGTATACGACTTTCTGATTAGTGTGCTATACAGGTCATTTCTTACAGCGGCCATACCCTTCTCACTCACGATGGCAAACGAAACTGTCCTTAGAAATGCAAACAAGCCTTGAATTACTACTACAACTCCAAGAACTACAGCTAATTGATTGACTGAGTAATTAAACTTAGGTTTTCCATTTGCTGCATTGGCCATCTCTGAAGCTAGTGCGGGGATTGCCATGAATATAGCAGAACCCAACACAAGCAATATCATCCCAAATATGAAATACCACTTATAAGGCTTGATATACCTGAAAATCTTGAGTGCTTGCTTAAATCCAGATTTTGTTATTCTAGCCTTTTCTTTGGGTTTTGACATCGCTTAAAATAGTGTTCAAATTTAGCTTATTTTGGAATGCTACTCAGAGAAAAATAAATTACTTTTGCAATCCCAAAGATCAGTATTAATACTCAGGAAGAGTGGCAGAGCTGGTTTAATGCACCGGTCTTGAAAACCGACGTGCCTTAACGGGCACCGGGGGTTCGAATCCCTCCTCTTCCGCAATAGAAAAGGCAGCTTTCAGCTGCCTTTTTTCATTGCACTAATATTTCGCTTTTGCCATCTCAAATAAGGAAGTTTGTTTAATGAAAAGAAGCCTCACTAAGAGACTTTTTGGTTGTAGGCCTTCCCTAAGACATCATCGAAGATAATCTCGACTACTTTTTCTTTTATCCCAATTATTCTTTCCTCTATCCGCTTTCAATAAATTGAAACTATCTTTCTTTATTTCAACTCGGAAAGGATATGCCTTTAGGTTTCACCTTTAGAAGAAATATAAGAATAGCTTAAACTAAAAAAGACCTGCTTTACAGCAAGTCTTTTAATATTTATTAGCGTTGTGTTTTTCTACGTCTTAAGCAAGTGAAGCCATATCTCTAATGAGGATAGTCTTACGCTTAAAGTGTATTTGATTGCTTTTCTTTAGATCATTAAGTACTGATGTTACAGTCTGTCTAGATGTACCAGTAAAGTTGGCAATATCTTGTTGAGTGAGACTATGATTAAGTAACATCTCGAATCCTACTTGTCTACCAAAGTTCTTAGCATTATCCTTTAGGAATTCGATGATTCGTGTTCTCGCATCTTTGATG
>CALFUQ010000239.1 GCA_937929885.1 uncultured Saprospiraceae bacterium | reverse complement strand
CCTAACTATATACATGAAAAACCCGAAGCTATTGAATAACTTCGGGCTGATTATTATTTTAAAACCTGTCAACCTATTTCAGGACGGTTCATTTTTACTTAGTTATCCATTTTTCATTCTGTCTAAGAAGTTCAATAACTCAACTTCCGAATGCATGAGGACTTCTCTTGGTTTACTTCCTCTGGCTGGACCAACGATTCCTAGCGCTTCCATCTGATCCATGATTCTTCCAGCTCTATTATATCCAAGTTGCATTTTACGTTGGATCATAGATGTTGATCCAGTTTGATTCATTACTATGAGTCTTGCGGCATCTTCAAAATTACTATCAAGATCTGCTAATGTCATATCAGAATCACCAAGACTTATATCATCATCGGTTTTATATTCAGGGAGATAGAATGGTTCTGGATATCCTTTTTGGCCAGCTATATGTTCTATTACTTTTTCTACTTCTGGAGTATCAACAAAAGCACATTGCAGTCTTACGATGTTTCCTCCTACAGAGAGTAGCATATCTCCACGACCTATTAATTGATCAGCTCCTCCACTATCAAGGATAGTCCTAGAATCGATCTTAGAAGTTACTTTGAAAGCAATCCTCGCTGGGAAGTTAGCTTTGATCATACCCGTAATTATATTTACAGATGGTCTCTGAGTTGCAATAATCAAATGTATACCGACTGCTCTAGAAAGCTGTGCTAATCTGGCGATTGGAAGCTCTACTTCTTTACCAGCAGTCATAATCAAGTCTGCAAACTCATCGATTACTAACACGATGAATGGCATAAACTTGTGCCCATTGTTAGGATTTAATTTCCTTGCAACGAACTTCTCATTATACTCTTTTATGTTTCTTGATCTTGCCTTCTTCAGTAGGTCATATCTAGAATCCATCTCTACGCAAAGTGAGTTAAGTGTATATATCACTTTACTTGTGTCTGTCAATATAGACTCTTCCTCATCAGGCATAAATGCCAAGAAGTGCTTGTCGATTTGAGAGTAGGGGAATAGCTCTACTTTCTTAGGATCTACCAATACAAGCTTAACCTGTGATGGATGTTTCTTATAAAGAATAGACATCAATATGGTATTGATACCTACCGATTTACCTTGTCCTGTTGCCCCTGCAATAAGCAAGTGAGGCATCTTTGTAAGGTCAGCTACGAATACTTCGTTAGAAATAGTCTTACCCAAGGCGATAGGTAAGTCCATCTTCGCATTGATAAATTTATCAGACTTAAGTACCTCTTTAAGGGATACTATTTGTTTTTTCTTATTTGGTACTTCTATACCTATAGTTCCTTTACCCGGGATAGGCGCTATGATTCTAATTCCAAGTGCAGCAAGACTTAATGCTATGTCATTCTCTAGGTTTTTAATCTTACTGATTTTTACACCTGGAGCAGGGACGATTTCATACAATGTTACTGTTGGACCTATTGTCGCCCTAATCTTAGTGATCTCAATCTTATAATTGAGTAGTGTCTCAATGATTTGATTCTTATTTGCTTCTAACTCTGTTCGATCAATCTCAAATTTATGTTCGTCATAAGACTCTAAAAGATCAGTGGAAGGAGCTTTGTACTTAGCAAGATCAAGTTTAGAATCGTAAGGCTCAGAATGTTTTGCATTGCCTTCTACTATAGGAAGAAGGGCCGAGTCTATTTGATCATTGGAAGTGTGTGATTGGTTTACCTCATTAATTTCCAATTCAGCTCCTAACAGGCTTTCTCTTGATACTACTTCTTTTTTCTTTTTGGAAGTCGGTTCAGGAAGATTTAAATCGATAGCATCGTTTAAATCTTCCTGGCTTTCGCCGACATCATTGTTGGGTTTTGGGATGGCGACCTGCTCCATATTAGCTGGCCTTTCCTCAACTACATTGGGTTTTAAAGGCACATAGCCTTTAATGTCATCACTATTATCATCAGTGCTGGTTTCCCCAGTTGCTTCTTTGTTTCTATGTTGTTTAAAAAACTTAGGTACTTCTACTTTTCTATCGGTATTAAATAGACTTATGCTTGGGATATTTATATTTCCTACGTTAGGAGTATTGAGCGCTATATTTTCTAATCGCGGATTAAAGTACCAAACGATAAATCCTGCAATTAAGAAAATGAGAAGAATAGCAAGTCCTAGTTGGCCTATAAAGTTTGAGAGCCAGTAAGTTGTTACAGAACCAAATACGCCTCCCCATGAAAAATCAGAACTTCTAAAAACGAACTCCAATAAGACAGAAGCAAACGCTGCTATTACCAATGAAGTCCTAAACCAATTAAAGAATTGATTAAAGTTATTTTTCTTGATTAGATCTACTCCGAGTTTGAAGATTAATGGCACAACCAAAATTGATGGAATGCCAAATGTCCAATACATGAATAAGTTAGAAATATAGGCTCCTAAACGTCCTAGCCAATTATCAACTGTTTGATCCCCTGCAAATATTAAATTCCATGAGAATTTTAGGACTTTATCTTGGTCTGCTTTCCAAGTATATAGATACGATATGAAAGCAATAAGTACATATACAGAGGCGAATAGACACAGGATACCTACGATTTTCCGTAATCTTCCGTCTCCTACAGCGTTAAATAACTGCTTTTTAGGTTTTTTGGTGTTTTTTTTCTTCTTTCCCATCAATAACAAAAATTAAAATCGGTACGAATTCTTTTCTAAGGAACACAAATATAAGAGTTAATATCACATTACTATAAAATGCAATATGTTTTTAATTGATAATGATATATTTATAATTTACTAATATTGATAATGTGTATTAAAATAAAGTTAGCATATTGTCTTTTTCTTAATTAAACAATTAATAATCAGGAATTTAAACATCTGATTAATATTAATATGAGTCTAAACCATGCAGAATTAGCCAGATATGGCCGCCATTTATCGCTAGATGAGTTCAGTGAGGAGCAACAATTAAAGCTCAAAAATGCTAGAATACTGCTAGTTGGTTGTGGTGGGTTAGGTTGCCCTTGTGCCCTTTATCTGGCAGCAGTGGGAGTTGGTGTTATTGGGATTATGGATGATGATGTAATCGAAGAATCAAACTTGCACAGGCAAGTGCTATTCTCTCATGCAGATATTGGTAAATCTAAAGCCTTAATAGCATCCCAAAGGCTACGAGCCCAAAATCCATTAATTGAAGTCAAAGCAATCAAGGAAAGGCTAACCAGAGAAAATGCTCTAAGTACCATTGCCGATTATGATATGGTTATAGATGGAACAGATAATTTTCCAACCAGATATTTAGTAAATGATGCTTGTGTGATTTTAGGCAAGGTGAATGTTTATGGTTCCATATCACAATTTGAAGGTCAAGTAAGTGTATTTAACAATCTAGAAACTGGAGGAGAAAGAGGACCCAATTACCGAGATGTATACCCACTCCCTCCAGATGTATCCATGATTCCTGACTGCGCGACTGGAGGCGTCTTGGGAGTATTACCTGGACTTATAGGAACCATCCAAGCTACAGAAGCTATTAAAGTTGTAACAGGTATTGGCAAACCACTAAGTGGATCTATTTTATTACTTGATGCCTTAGATATGTCGACAAGGAAATTGAAAATAAAAAAGAATAAAACATTAAAAATCACAGAGCTCGTTAATTATGATGAATTTTGTGGTATCAATAAAATTAACAAGTTAGAGATGAAAGAAATAACAGTACAGGAACTCAAGCAATGGATGGATGAGGGCAAAGATTTTCAGTTAGTAGATGTGAGAGAGCAACATGAGTTTGATTTTTGTAATCTAAAGGGGGATTTTATTCCTCTTAATACGATTATGGATGACCCTGATAAGATTTCCAAAGACAAACCAGTAGTTGTTCATTGCAGGAGCGGAGCTAGAAGTGCTAATGCTATCTTAGCCCTAAGTGAGAGATTTGGTCACGATAATTTACTCAATCTAAAAGGTGGAATATTAGCATGGTCTAAGGAGATAGATCCAAGTGTACCACAGTATTAAATTGATGATTAAATGAGACCAAAAATAATAATAGCAGGAGCGGGAGGTATAGGGAAAGCTGTTGGCTTAATCTTGGCTTGTTCTGAGGCATTGGATTGTGACATTATATTTGGGGATATAAGCGAAGATGCACTTAAATCATCTGCAAAATTTGTCAAAGAAGGTAGCTCAAATAAACTGACTCCGGAGACATTCATAATGTCGAAATCTGGAGCTAGTTCGGCGATGAAAAAGCAGTTTAAATCTGCCGATATTATTTTAGATTGCTTGCCTGGAAGTATAGCTCCACGTATTGCTACATTCGCTAGAGATTATAAGATGCATTACGCTAATCTGACTGAGTATGTGAATGAGACAGAAGAAGTTATCAAGATTGCCAAAGGTGCAAAGACAGCTTTTGTTTTACAGACAGGATTGGCACCTGGATTTATTAATGTGCTCGCAAATAGACTTTTTGAAGACTTTACTAAAGAAAATAAAGTCAATAAAGTCGACCAACTTAAAATGAAAGTTGGAGCACTTTCGCAGCATGCTTTGTCGCCTCATTATTATGCATTTACTTGGAGTCCTATCGGTGTAGCTACCGAATATCTCAAAGACGCTATAGTTGTAAGGGATTATAAGAAAAAGCTCGTCTCAGCGCTTTCAGGACGAGAAAGAATTATCATCGATGGAGATGAATATGAAGATAATTTCACCTCAGGCGGAGCGGCGAATTTGCCAGATGCATTCTCGGGAAAAGTGAGGGATCTAGATTATAAAACATTAAGGTATGTCGGGCATTACCAATGGGTAGAAACTGTACTATCTTCTTTCCCGCAGGGATCAGATAAAATCAGATTACTAGAACGGATTATGCTTAACACTATACCTTCTGTCGAAGATGATGAGGTATTGATTTATGCATCAGCCACAGGTAAGGATAAGAAAGGCAGACTGAGAAGCAAAGAGAGATCTTATAAAATATACCCTTCGCTAGTAGGCACTAAAAAGCTGCGAGCCATACAATCTACGACAGCATCAGCACTTTGTCAGGTTGCTTATATGATGGTGCAAACTAAAGGTTGGAAAGGTGCGATTTTCCAATCAGAAATTTCAACTGATGATTTCTTAAATGGACCGTTTGTTAAAGCAATTTACGGAGGGTATGAGTCTTAAACTATAGCCCTAAAGTAGATCAGATTTAAATCCGTCTACAAGCTTCCCTATTTGGTGTTGGTATTCTTGAGTTCGAGATTGTGAGAATAAATCAAACATCAACATGGTTGCCGCATGAAAGCAAAGGCCAGCCGCAGTGCCTAATAAAAATTTATCGGCTTTGAGTCCCCATCCAATTCCAAAAATTAGAATTGCTATGACGAAAATTACGCTTTCTACATTTCTCATTTGAAGATATCTTTTTATCGAGTATTCTACTTTTTGGAATTCATCTTTTTTAAGGTAAAGCGAATCTGAGTCTGCGGAATCTTTAGCTTTTTTAAAAGCTGAAAATGTTCGAAAAAATCTTACTAATCCGACAAGAACCTGGAAAGAACCAATCAGACCAAGGCCAAAAAGCACACCATAGCTAAGTGCCGAATTTGTTAAGTAATGATAAGCTAACCCGCCAAGAACCGTAGACAATCCAAACCCTGAGAATATTGCATGAGTTATTCTCTCACCTCTATAAAATAGTTTTATATGATCTTGGATACTCAATTCCTCTTGACTTTAAAATCTGTAAAATTCTTGTTAGGACAATCTTGAATTTTTATTTCCTTTACTTCTGCAAATTCAGGACCTCTCTTGCACCATTTTGCAAAATTTTTAATATCCGATTCCTTGCCTTCAGCTTCTATTAAAACACTTCCATCCTTCAGGTTTTGTACTTCTCCACTTATACCTAGTTCTTCAGCTTTTGATTTAGTAGACGCTCTAAACCAAACACCCTGTACTTTGCCAAAAACCTGAATTGTTACGGATTTCACAAACGAAAGATATTCAAATTTTATATTC
>CALFUQ010000238.1 GCA_937929885.1 uncultured Saprospiraceae bacterium | reverse complement strand
GTCGTCAGTAGAAACTTCACCAGATATTTCACCTAGGCTAGATAATGCATGTCTAATATCAAGTGCCAAGAAATCAGAACTAATATTTTGATTCAATCCATCTAATACTTTTTGTAAGGCTACGTTTGCATTCTCAAGTGCTTCATGATGCCTTAGATTAGATACTACAACATTACTTGTAGACTTTGACTTTGAAACCATTTGAATCAAAGTAGTTTTTAGTTTGTTGATGTATTTACCTTCTTTTGCAGATATTGCTATAGTGGGAGTTCTATTGGTTACAGTACTGACTGCTTCTTCTACATCATAGCTGTGACACTTATGGAATTCATCGATTTTATTTAAAAGGATGATAGTATTCTTTTTACCAAAGTCTAGATTTTTATATTCACTTACTATCTCTTTATGATCTTCTTTGATCTCATCTAGATATAGGATTATTTGCGCTTTTTCTATCTGCTCTCTTGTTTTGGTGATACCCATACTCTCTATCTCATCTTGAGTATCACGTATGCCAGCAGTATCTATGAACCTGAAGAGGATTCCATCTAACTGCATGGTATCTTCTATCACATCTCTGGTAGTCCCAGGTGTTGCACTTATGATGGCTCTATCTTCATTGAGTAAAGCATTGAGCAAGGTAGACTTACCGACATTTGGTTTGCCTATAATGGCTACGGGTATTCCTTCCTTAATAGCGTTGCCATAGTTGAAAGATTGTAGCAATTCGGCAATAAGAGTTTTGATATTTGTGATCAATTTGACTAATGCACTTCTATCGGCAAACTCAACATCTTCTTCGCTAAAATCGTTTTCGAGTTCTAAGAGGCTGGCAAATTCTATTAGTTTATCCCTAAGAGTTTTTATCATATCAGAGTAGCCACCTCTCATCTGATTGATAGCGAGCTCATGCTGAGTATGGGTCTCCGAGCTGATTAAATCTGCCACTGCTTCTGCTTGAGATAAATCTAGCTGACCGTTGAGAAAGGCCCTCATAGTAAACTCACCAGGATTAGCCGTACGCGCGCCTGTCTTGATACATAACTTTATAATCTGTTTAGAGATATAAGGTGAGCCATGACACGATATCTCAGTAGTATCTTGCCCCGTATACGAATGTGGGTTTTTGAAAATGCTTACTAAGACTTCATCAATCACTTTTTCACCATCGATAATCTTTCCAAAGTGAACGGTATGTGTTTTTTGATTTGCTAATTTTTTCCCTAAGAAAATCTCATCCGTAATTTTAATCGCTTGTGGTCCTGACAATCTAATCATTGCTATTGCTCCGACTCCTGCAGGAGTGCTCAGTGCCACTATCGTATCATCTAACACGTGATTCATGTATCAAAAATAACTTTATTGATTTTAATAAATGAAATGCATTTATCAATTATCAATTGCGAATCACCAACTACCTCCGCCGCCTCCACCGAAGCCACCTCCAGAACTACCAGAAGCACCACCACCACTTGAACCACTACTAGCAGGCGATGAAGTGAATGCGCTCTCAATCGACTTAGGACTAAATGCCTCGCTGAAGGAGCCTATGGATCCTCGGCTACCGTCATTGCCTGTCTGATAGTACCAAGCGGGTTCTTGATACATGCCATCGATAGTTTTAAGTTTACTATTCCATTTTTGATCAAGCCCAAATGCTACCACATAAGGAAAAATCTTATCTAAGTAGGATATATCATTTTTAACAAGCTCTTGGATTTTTTCGCTTTGAGGATTTCTTAGAAAATTCTCTAGCCCTCTTAAATGATTTTGTATTCTAAATCCTCTTTCGCTGAGTTTAGGTCTAGAGAAAGTAATTACAATACCTACAATTGCAAAAACAATAAGCAACGCACCAGATATCCAAAAATGAAAACCTACAAATAAAAAGATTGCCAAAAGGATTAATCCAAGCCAAAGAATTAAACTCCATGGGTTGTGGAATTTGCTTTTCGAAAGCTTATCATATAATCGATTAAGTATTATATCCTTACTAAAATTTGATTTACTAGCACTAAATATTTTATAAAATTTATTCTTTAAATCTTCTAGAAATATTACCGAATTATTTTCAAACAGCCCATTAAAAAGCTCTTGCTCGTAGGCTGGAGCACTATGATCTATTTCAGCTTCTTTATGAAAATAGATATCATATTTTTTATCTTCCTTAGGAATCGACTCGAGCATGATGAGCCCTTCATTGCCCCACTTAGGTATGAGGGCAAGCATATCTCGATTATTAACCTGATGGTCGAAAAAAGCTCCAACTTCAGTGGGTCCCATATCCTCAGGAGGATAAAATTTGTCCTCAATTGTTTTAGGAAAATCATACCTGTCTTTCTTTTTCCAAGTCAGAAAAAACAAACCCATCAAAATAGCAGGAATAGGAAAGTACAGATCCTTAGGATAGACTTTAGGGATTATTATCTGTCCAAGATTACCAGGAGTGATACTTAAGTGCTTTGCATCTATCATAGTAGCTACAGAAATACCTTGACCCGGCTTTATAACTTTTGTTGATTTACCTTTTAGTTGATTTCTAGTAATCTCAAAGTCAACTGCTGTGAACTCACTCCCGTAATCATCTGCAAAAATCTTAATCTCTTTTTTTTCTAAGGTAACCTCATTAGGATAAGTAATGGTGAAGCTTGCCTGGTCTATAGGTACATCCCACTCATTGCCAGTTAGATTCCAGTAAAACTCAAAGGCATCCTCATGCTCTATTAAAGCCTTAGTTACCTTATAATTAATGTAGTAAGTTTTGTGGCCATCTATTTTGATCTTAGGATGACCTATCCTTATTTTTTTGTGTTTGTTTTGATTAGTAACTTTTGTTTTTTCTCCTTCAACATTTATTTCGGTAATCTTGATATTGTACTTTTTATTGTTGATTAGAAATTGATATGGGATTTCTCTATAAATGCCTCTTCTCTTCTCATTAAAAAATATGTCTATGGTTTCTTTAATACCTAAAGTCCCATCCTCAAGAATATTAATATCAACATGGAAAGATCTGATCTCAAAGTCAGAGGCGTAGCTGCTTGAGATGAGACATAGGTTTATTATAGCAAATAGAATTGCGGACTTCATAGTTGTTCTTTTGTATTCATAACACTTGACCTACTTATGGAGTTCCTTGCAAGCATTTATTTCGAAGGTATATTATTCTGTTAATCTAATTTGAATTTAGGTGTCTCACAAAAAAATCGATTAAGCCTTCGCCAGATGGATCTTCTATTTCATACCCAGGGATATAGACAACGTTCTCAATGCCAATACTATCTGCATAAGTTTTAAGCAACTTAGCATGGGCAGGATGGTGTTGTAAATCAAACATAGGGGCTACATCTTTTTGCTCATTTTTAATCCACATCGGCGGATCATTTTGATCCATTAATTTAAGCATATCTACATTGCTCCTGTATGCTATAATGTCAGGATTATGTACTTCGCTAAAATCATCTAGACCATAGAATGGGTTTAATTGCTGCAAGAGCTGGCTGGGGATTCTATCGATAGATACTCCATAGTCTGTAAATACTTCTTCCCACCGCATGATATCGTAAGTAGCTTGTGTAGCGATAGCTCCTACCGCTGGCATTCTTGTCGATTCTCGTAAGATGGGATCGGGACTAGCGGGGTCTGCCATATCATCATTGAATGCTAACCAGAGTGAAGTACCAGCACCAGCAGAACTGCCGAAACATACTATCTTATTTTTATCTAGGTTAAAGCTACTTGCGTAATATCTGATGAACTGCAAGCATCGTTTACTATCTTTCAGCGAGGTAATGACCCCTTCATTAGTATCGCTAAGAAACCTATAATCTATAGATGCAAAGGCTATGTTTTTATTTAGGAACTCTATAATCTGCGGCTCATATCTCTCATATGCTTGCTCTTTGTAACCATGTGTAAATCCACCACCATGTATAAACAGTACTAATGCAGTGGGCTCTTTTGAAATTGGTAAGAATACATCAAAAACATTATTCTCATGGGCACCATATGGTATATCAGCAGCAAATTTTGTCTTTGTATTATCTACTGTAAACGGAGCATTTGTATAATCAAATGGAAGAAGAGGAGCTTTAGTCTGAGTTAGGTTTCTATTGCATGAGATAAGTGCAAACACAAAACATAAAAGAGCTAATAGTGATCGATATGATTTCATTAAGTACATTTAAGTAAGTATAAAACTATAACGAATTGAGAAATTATATAAAGTTGTCCTTTTTGTTTTTTGTATCAATAAGCTCATGTAAGCAAAGTAGCGAACCTGTTGATAGATTTGCGCATATAGCTGACGACAATGCTAGGTCTATTATTAAGGCATCAATAGAACATGCTGGAGGAATAGAGAAATGGGAATCGATAAAGAATCTTAAGTACACTAAGGATTTTTCTTTATTGCTGGGTGATGGTACTATCGAAAAATCTTTTGCTCAAGTACATGATTATACATATCGTCCAACCATCATTGATATCAAGTCAAAAGAAGACGGAGATCTTATCCATACAAGATTTGTAGAGGGTAATTATGTTAGGACAAAAAATGGAGAGGCTGTTGATATACCTAAAGCGAATCTTATAAAAGCTGTTAATACCTCTACCTATGTTATAGGGATGCCATTTAAATTATTAGACCCAGGTGTAGCTATTAGTTATGAAGGAGAACTTTTCTTAGAAAATGAAACACTGGTAGATGTTATTAAGGTTAGCTATGATCCAGTCAAGAATGATAATCACTCTACAGCAGATGTTTGGAAGTATTATTTTGATAAAGAGAATAGGAAGATTGTAGGTAATTGGGTAGATGCTGGCGATCATGCTAACGTGATTGAGAACCTAACCTTCGAAAGAGTAGGAGGTATACTATTCAATAAGGAGAGGAAAAGTTTTAGGTTAGATAGCTTGGGAAAGAAGGAATTTGTAAGAGCAGATTACTCTTATGATAATTATGAAGTAGGATTTTAATTCAATCAAAAGTTCTTAAGTTCACTCTTTCCTTGACATTATCATCTTTGCATGGCTGCTAGACTGATTCCATTTATACTGTTCAGTGTGTTCCTCGATTACTATCTGTATTCGTGTATTAGAGCTTTTTTAGGTGACGGAGTTGCCTCTATTATATTCAAAGTATTATTCTTAGTAATTGTCCTGGTAGGTTACTTTTCTTTCTTTAAGTTGGATCAGAAGATTAGAGACCGATCGCTTTTTCAAGGAGCGGGAATAAATTTCTACATAGGTTTTTTAATTAGTTCGATAGTCACCAAAATCATCTACGGTATTCTGATGCTACTGTATGATTTGGTGAGAGTGGGGCTCGGGATCTTTCGAGTTAGTGAAAGATTTGATATGCCTCCGCGAATTTTTATTATAGTCATTTTTATTTCTGGTATAGCGGTTTTGATATTTCTTGCCATGATTTATGGGATGACTCTAGGTAAGTTTAATTACAAATTAGAGCGGCTGAGTCTTCCTTTTGCGGATTTGCCTAAAGCGTTTGATGGCTTTAAAATTGTGCAGATATCTGATATTCACGCTGGTAGTTATGATGATGAGAAGGGGTTGCTCAAAGGAATAGAACTGATAAATAATGAAGAACCAGATGTGATTTTATTCACGGGTGATCTAGTAAATGATCATAAAGATGAAGTGAATCCTTACATACGCACCATTAAAAAACTTCGGTCTAAATATGGCACTTTCGCTGTACTAGGTAACCATGATTATTATGG
>CALFUQ010000237.1 GCA_937929885.1 uncultured Saprospiraceae bacterium | reverse complement strand
TGATAATAGCAAAATCAATTACGATAATTACTTTCTAACCAATGACCTCTTTTCAGATTGGCGGATTAGACTCTTTAGAGGTGGTGAATTGATATGGTGGAAAGACGCATCATTGTATCAAAATGCAGAAGGTAAAAATGGTATGCCTCAATATTCATTTACAAAGAAATTTGGAGATTCTGAGATAGAGATTTTATTCCCTATCATAAATAGCAATAAGAAAAACATTAAGCGTAAGTACATTGTAGATGCAGAGTGTAACTATAACTATCAAATTATGGATGCGTCTAAATTTAAATTAGATGTAGAAAATAATAAACTAGGAATCTATCCTTCTACAAAAAACATCAACCTACAAGTACTCCGATTCTTATCTATACTTTTTATACTACTTTTTTTCTTAGTGTATGTTTACTTATTTCACCTATTTGATTTTGAAAGCTCAAAATCACTTTTCGTATTCTACGTACTCATTATATCCTTTCGATTTCTAGCATTAGCAGTCAACCTATTTAACTCTCTAAATCCCCTTAATACATCCAGCGATGTTTTTTCTATTAATTATTTTAATCCTACTATTTCAGATTTCTTCATTAATGGATTACTTATATTTTTTCTAGCCTCTGCATTAGGTAAATATTTCGACTATAAAATCCATAGACAACAAGTAGCAGAGGAGCCACATATCATTCTATCTATTGGAATGTCATTATTCCTATGTATAAGTATTATCGGCTTTATTTCATTTATTAAGTCCTGGACTTCAAGTACCTATTTACTCTTCGAAATCGAGAAAGTTTTTAATACTTCTGCTTCAGGAATTCTTAATATTTCAGGTATACTTCTTTTATGTGTTGGATTGTTTATAGCACATCATACAGTTTACAAATCAATTTTTATTTACAATGAATCTTTTAGTAAGCGGCTAATTATACTATTCTCGTCTATTGTAGCAAGTTGTATCATAAGTCACCTACTAAGGCTTGACATCAATGTCTTTTATCTCGGACTGGGTTTAGCTACCTATCTAATCTTGTTAGATCTATTTTTAGATTCTAAAACATTAAACATTACATGGCTCCTCTGGTGGATCATAGTAGTAAGTGGATTCCTATCTATTTTCATTTTTAAGTATGTAAGTGATTACGAACAAAAACTAAATAAGGAATTTCTCAAAAATCATATTGCAGAAGTAGAACAAACTACCCTACAACAGTTTGACAATATTACATCAGCAATTAGCACCGAACAATTAAGCAGCATTGCGTCGATATCCTATCCCTTTAAAATGGATGGAGATGACCTATTAGGCTTTTTCGAACAAAAATTAAAGGCTCTTGACAGAAATGAAGGTAGTTTAGAAATCAACTGTATAGATAAAAATGGAGAGTCCGTAATTAATGATCTACCATGGAATACAGCAAAACTAAAACGAAGAATTACTACTGCTGAGAAATTAAACTCTAATCTACTTTTTGATCCCATTGAGAACGTTTACATCAAAGAATATAAAGTCCAAAACGAAAATCATCCAGGCAGTCCGTTTCAACTTTTTATAAGCTTCATTAAGTCTGATATAAATCAATTAGCTAGCAATTATCAATTCCCTTTTTCTAAAGGTCTAAGCAGCAATGAATTCACCTTTGGAATTTATAAGGATCATAAACTCTTGTATAACAATACTAACTATTTAGACTTCCCGCCTGAGATCCCAGCGCTTAAATATGACAAGGACAATTACTACTCTGACATTTACAAGCCCTATCGCAGAACATTCTATAAGGTCAATGAGAATGTAAGTTTAGGAAGTATTGAAGAGATTTCAGATCTTATAAAACCCATTTCACTATTCTCCTACTTGTTTTCTTTATTAGGGATTGTGTTGACTGTGTTAGCTATCGTAAATAAGTTCTGCAGGATACTTCCTACTGCTTTTTCTTTTGATCTTGACGGGACTTCACTGAGGGATAAGATTCAATTTTCAGTAGTGTCCTTGATCATTATATCGTTTATTGCCATTGCGGTTGTGACAGCGTATTACTTTTCTCAGATATCTAGTGGATATTCCGAAACAGTATTAATCGATAAGATTAACTCTGTAGTTAATGACACCAATGATCACATTGATGAAGAGAGCATAATTAACATAGCCAAACTGGGATCAGTTCATCGAGCGGATATTATGTTGTATGATACAGTTGCAAATCTTATATCTACGACGGCTAGTCTGACAGATAAATCGTTACGAGTTCCATATCACATTTATGAAACGTTACGGCTAGATTCAAACCAAACTTTTATCATTGAAAATAATATTGAGGAATTAAATAAAATACAAACAGCATATAGAAAACTAAAAACTAACGACCATCAAAATGGATTTGTACAAGTCCTGTTTCCGAATAACATTTCGACTCCTATAGAGATTGATGATTTCCTCGGTACTCTCCTCAACGTTTACGTTTTCTTATTCATCATTGCAGGGGTCTTGGCAATAGCTGTAGCTAACTCAGTTACCAACCCGATAAAAAAATTAGGTGAGAAATTGAGCCAATTTAATTTAGGAAAGAAAAATGAACCGTTAAAATGGGATAACAAGGGAGAGATAGGTACACTTATTAACGAATACAATCAGCTAATCCTCAAGCTAGAGGAAAGTGCTAATCTTATTGCGAAAACAGAAAGAGATACGGCTTGGCGAGAGATGGCTAAGCAAGTTGCACATGAAATTAAAAATCCGCTGACCTCCATGAAATTGAGCATTCAGCATCTCGAAAGAGCGTTTAGCATAGACCCCGTCAAAGCGAAAAATCTAATTGACAAAGCTTCTAACACACTTATAGAACAGATAGATAACTTATCTCAGATTGCAGATGAATTTTCAAGTTTTGGGAAATTACCGCAAGGACAAAATGAGAAAGTTATCCTTAACGAAATTGTATCTACTATCCATGACTTGTTTAGAAAACGAGATGATATGGATATTAAACTAGCAGTACCGATAGACGAAATATTTGTATTCGCAGATAAAAATCACCTGATCAGAATTCTTAACAATATTGTCAAAAATGCTATCCAAGCAGTACCATCTGATAGAAGAGGTTTGATAACGTTAAACCTTTACAAAGATGAACAAAATGCATATATCAAGGTGAGTGATAATGGTGTAGGCATACCAGAAGATATGTATGCAAAAGTCTTCTCTCCTAACTTCACAACCAAGAGTTCAGGAACTGGTCTCGGTCTTGCAATTTCAGCAAATATGATAGAATCATTTAATGGTAAAATCTACTTTGAAACCGAAGAAAATACTGGTACTGACTTTTATATAAGAATTCCTCTTATGCGATTAGAAGATAATTATAAAGATGAAAATAAAGTTGATCTAGATTAAAACTAGATTTACTTGCTTGTGTTATCAATGTATAATTACCTTTGATCTGATGCCAGACTACATTACATATTCGCTAATTACGATAGGTGCCGTTGCAGGCATGGAGTTTGTTGCTTGGTTTGCTCATAAGTATATTATGCATGGCTTATTGTGGAATTGGCATGAGGATCATCATAAACCTCATTTTGAAAAAGATGGATTCTGGGAAAAAAATGACAGATTCTTTTTAGTCTTTGCAGTCCCTAGTGCTTCTTGTTATATCCTAGGCACATTGCTGGAAAATTACTTCTTCTTATTTTTTATAGGTGTAGGTATCTCCATTTATGGACTGATATATTTTCTGATCCATGATGTTTATATACATCAGAGATTTAAGTGGTTTAGACAACTTGACAATAAATATTCGAGAGCGATCTTAAGAGCTCACGGTGCCCATCATGCAAAGCAAACTAAAGAAGGGTGTGAATCTTTTGGACTCCTTGCCGTAGATAACAAATACTTTCACAAGCGATCCAAAAAAAGTCAAGAAACTCAGGATGCATGATATAGAGCCATTCTATAAGTGGAGAGAAAAATACGTAGCCGAGCAAGATCAAGACTCTCCTTTCTACGGTCGACAATATGACGAATTTAAATTCAGTAATAAGATTTATAACTACTTCGTCCATCCACAGTGGGATGAATTTGGCTCTCCTACGCTGTACACCAAAATTATCTATGTAGATTACGATGATAAATATGCTTGCATCGAGCTAATTGGCGAATGGAATGATTGCATCACAAATGATATCATGTATCTTAAAAGAGAAGTAATAGATCCTATCCTTAGATATGATATCGATAAATTTGTTTTATTCTGTGATAATGTTCTAAATTTTCACGGATCTGATGATAGCTATTATGAAGAATGGTATGACGATGTAAAAGAATCAGAAGGTTGGATATGCTTTGTAAATACATTAGATCATGTAAAAACAGAGATGGAGTCAAGCAGTATCGATCACTATGTGAAATTAGGCTACGACTATAATGAAATTATCTGGAGAGCCTTACAACCAAAACCATTGCTCAATTTCTTAGAAACTAAAATGAAGCTCGAAACTAAAAAGCTTCACTAAATATGGCAGCACATAAATCTGGGTTTGTAAATATTATCGGTCATCCTAATGTTGGGAAGTCTACTCTCATGAATGCTCTAGTAGGTGAAAGGATGTGTATTATCAATAACAAACCACAAACTACTAGACACAGAATAATAGGTATCCTTAGTGATGATGATTACCAAGTAGTATTCAGTGATACCCCTGGGCTCATAGAAAAGCCTGCCTATCAGATGCAAAATACAATGAACAGTTATGCGCACTCTGCTTTTGAAGATTCTGATGTTATGTTACTTGTGATAGATTGTAATGACGATGCACCTTTCGATGGCAAAATAATATCCAAGATTAAAAAACTTACCACACCTAAAATATTAATACTTAATAAAATTGATCTTGTAGATGAGGAAACCGTTAAAGCAGTAGAAGACGTTTGGGTGGATTTTCTTGAATTTGATTCTATCGCAAGAATATCTGCACTTAATCAAGATGGCACTAATGATTTACTAAATAGTATAGTGGAAAAACTACCTGAAGGTCCACCCTACTACCCTAAAGATCAACTGACGGATAGACCAGAGCGTTTTTTTGTTAGTGAAATTATAAGGGAAAAAATACTGGAGCAGTACCATCAAGAGATTCCCTACTCAGCAGAAGTAATTATCGATAGTTTTAAAGAAAAAGAATCAAAAAGTGGACCCATAATCCACATATATGCGAATATCTATGTTGCTCGTAAAACTCAAAAATCAATTATCATTGGTAAAGGAGGTGTTTCTATTAAAAACCTAGGTATAGAAGCCCGTAAGTCTATTGAAACCTTCCTTGATCAAAGAGTACACCTAGAGCTATATGTGAGAGTTAAGGAGAATTGGAGAAATGATGATAGGCAGTTAAAGCATTTTGGATATCATTAAAGTATCTTTGCGGTATGTCAGGAGTAGTAGCGATCGTAGGTAGACCTAACGTGGGTAAATCCACATTATTTAACAGATTGATTGGGGAGCGTAAAGCTATCATCGATAACATCTCTGGCGTTACTAGAGATAGAATTTACGGTGACTCTTTTTGGAACGGTAAGGACTTTAATGTTATCGATACAGGTGGATTTGTAAAAGGCTCTGATGATATATTTGAAGCTGCTATTCGACGCCAAGTACAGATAGCTATAGAAGAAGCTGATGTCATCATATTTATGACTGACGTTACTACTGGCATAACTGATCTAGATGCCGAGGTAGCAAGAATGCTCCGCAAGTCTAACACTAATGTGATTCTTGCAGTTAATAAAGTCGATAACAATGCTCGTATGCTTATGGCTAATGAGTTTTGGAGTTTGGGTTTCGCAGAAACGCTATTCCTATCTTCAATAACAGGCAGTGGTACAGGTGAGGTACTCGATCTAGTAACAGAGTGGTTGCCAGCTAATGAGGAAGAGTCTGCAGAAGCTAATAAAGTCCCAAAAATATGTATTGTCGGGAGACCTAACGTTGGCAAATCTTCATTAGTTAATACATTGCTAGGGGAAGAAAGAAATATTGTTACAGATATTGCAGGGACAACGCGGGACTCCATCCACTCACACTATAATAAATTTGGAAAAGAATTTATTCTTATTGACACTGCAGGTATTCGAAAGAAGAGTAAAGTACATGAGGACCTAGAGTTCTATTCAGTGATTAGAGCGATTAAATCCATTGATGAAGCAGATATTTGTTTGTTGATGATCGACGCTACAAATGGAATGGAAGCACAGGACCTAAGTATACTTTCCGTTATTCTTAGAAGAAAAAAAGGAGTCGTTGTCTTAATCAATAAGTGGGACTTGGTGGAGAAAGAAACAAACACCCCAAGGGACTATGAACGAGCTGTAAAACAAAAAACAGCTCCCTTCATTGATTACCCAGTTCTATTTATCTCTGTTCTAGAAAAGCAAAGGATTTACAAAGCGATGGATATCGTGATGGAGGTATCAGAAAATCGACAAAAAAAAATAACTACTTCTGTTCTTAATGAGGTAATGCAAGAAGTCATCCAAAAAACACCACCCCCAAATCATAGAGGTAAGGTGATTAAAATAAAATATATCACCCAACTACCTACCTACTTCCCTTCCTTTGCCTTTTTCTGTAATGCGCCTAAGCACGTAAAGGAATCCTACAAGAACTTTTTGGAAAATCAAATGAGAGAGAAATTTAATTTCACTGGCGTTCCGATCAATATATTCTTTAGAGAAAAGTAGAGATGATCATTACAGAAACAGGCATCGAAGGATTAGTTGTTATTGAACCAAACTTATTTGAAGATTCAAGAGGTTATTTTTTTGAATCATATAGTGCTAAGAAATTAGCTGAACTTGGTATTGAAACTACTTTTGTACAAGACAATGAATCAAGATCTACTTATGGAGTTTTAAGAGGTCTACATTATCAGGTAGAACCAAAAGGAATGGTTAAAATCCTTAGAGTGACTCAAGGTAAAATTTTAGATGTAGCAGTTGATATTAGGGGAAATTCGAAAACCTACGGTGACCACTTCAGCATCGAGCTTAGCGACGAAAACAAAAAACAACTTTATATACCAAAAGGATTCGCCCACGGATTTGTAGTCTTATCAGAGCATGCTGTAGTCAATTATAAATGCGATGAATTTTACTCCAAAGAACATGAAGCTGGTATTTTATGGAATGATGCTAAGTTGGGTATCGACTGGAAGATAGATCACAAAGATGCTATCCTATCAGAAAAAGATAAAAGCCAACCGACGTTTAACAATCAAATTCCTTATAGCAAATAGCGACATTATGAAAATCGCAGTTACAGGAGCTGAGGGTCAATTAGGTTCTGAATTTAAAATTATTGCTAAGGATTATCCTAACCATTCTTTTAATTTTCTCAATAAGTCTTCACTAGACATAACGTCGGAGAATTCTGTAAAGCAATTCTTTAAGCATAACGATATTGACTTTTTAATTAATTGCGCAGCATATACTGCAGTAGATAAAGCTGAACTAGAAAAAGACAAAGCTAGAATAGTGAATGAAGAAGCACCTCGGTTATTGGCACAGTATTGTCAAGAACATAATTGTGTTATAATTCACTATTCGTCAGATTACGTATACCACAATAATGGACCT
>CALFUQ010000236.1 GCA_937929885.1 uncultured Saprospiraceae bacterium | reverse complement strand
GGTGGATGTTGCCTCCCTATCACAACTATAGCTTCTTTCCCTTTTGGCTGACCTTGACAGATATCTAAGAAGAGCATATCTCTTCCTAATTTACTTTTACCGACCACTTCATATTTGACATGTGGTTTTGTGGCAATCATTTTTGACCAAGTATCAACATCTGATGAGGTTAATAATTCTTGTCCAGAGACATAAAGTTTTTCAGGGGTCAGGTGTAACTTGAGAGTTGCAATGTTCGGAGCTTTCAATGTATCGAATGCTGAACTATCAATTCTTACCCAGCTCTTTCTATCTCGGCTCAACTTTGGCCAGTAGCGATGCTTGTGTTCTGTGTAGTGTATTTCTAATTCTATATCTCTTTCTACTTCTGACCATAGTCGAAAAGAAAAGTATGCACTATGATTGATTGGAAAATTTTCTGGAGATACTGTTGCTTTAAATACAGAATCATTTACTGCTTCAAAACCATTAAGCCTCGCACCATCAAATTCATTATCAGCACTTACCCCAAAAGAGGTGGAATAAATTTTCTTCTCTTGCAGACTGATTTCCTTAGATTGAGTATCTACAGGACCAGGAAATGGGTAATTTATAACCTTATATGAGGAGCAACTACTTAGTACAAGTCCTACAACAAACAATATCAGGTAAAGCTTACTATTTTTCATGTCACTACATTTGGACCGAAAAAGTAAGGAATAAAATTTTAAACTAAGGGCAACCTTGTAACTGATATTCCTAAAGCAATTTATTCATATCAACTTTATCTGCTACTATGCTTTGGATTTTATCGATAGGCACCCTTTCTTGAGTAAGTGTATCTCTATCTCTAATCGTAACACAATTGTCCTCTAGACTATCAAAATCTACAGTAACACAATATGGTGTACCGATAGCATCTTGTCTTCTGTACCTTCTACCAATGGCATCTTTTTCATCATACTGACAGAGCACTGATCCTTTGATTTTATCAAATACATCAGTAGCTGCTTTAGTAATTTCCTCCTTGTTTTTCACTAGAGGTAATACTGCGCACTTAACTGGAGCAATTGCTGGATTGAGTTTTAAGACTGTTCTCGTTGACTCTTTACCATCTTTATCAGGGACAGTTTCTTCTTGCAGAGCATTACTAATTTGAGTCAAGAACATTCTATCACATCCTACAGATGTTTCAAGTACATATGGAACGTAGCTTTCATTCATTTCTGGATCGAAGAACTGTAGTTTCTTTCCTGATAACTCCTGATGACTCTTAAGATCAAAGTCCGTTCTAGAGTGAATCCCTTCTAACTCCTTGAATCCAAATGGAAATTCGAATTGAATATCAGTTGCTGCGTTAGCATAGTGTGCTAGATTTTCATGATCATGAAATCTCAACTTTTCTGCTGGAGTTCCTAATGCTTTATGCCAATCTAATCTTGTTTGCTTCCAGTAATCAAACCACTTCATCTCTGTACCTGGCTTGATAAAATACTGCATCTCCATCTGCTCAAATTCTCTCATCCTAAAGATGAATTGCCTTGCAACTATCTCATTTCTAAAAGCCTTGCCAATCTGCGCAATACCAAATGGTAATTTTTGTCTTGTAGATTTTTGAACGTTTAAGAAGTTTACAAAAATCCCTTGCGCCGTCTCAGGTCTCAAGTATAACTTGCCTTCCTCCCCTGCTACATTACCAAGCTGAGTAGAGAACATTAAATTAAACTGTCTTACATCTGTCCAGTTCTTAGATCCGCTTATTGGGCATGCAATTTCTAATTCTTCAATAAGACTCTTCAGTCCTTCCATGTCTCCATCAGACATTCGTGTAGCTAGTTTACTACCTATCTCATCATGCTTCTTTTGTCTTTCTATAACTCTTCCATTAGTACTCCTAAACTCCTCCTCATTAAAGGCATCACCAAATTTCTTCTTTGCTTTTGCAACATCCTTATTAATCTTCCCCTCAATCTTAGCCATAAAGTCCTCCACCAAAACATCAGCACGGTATCTCTTCTTAGAATCTTTATTATCAACTAATGGATCGTTAAATGCATCAACATGACCAGATGCTTTCCACGTCTTAGGGTGCATAAATATCGCGGCATCAAGCCCCACGATGTTCTGATGCATTTGCACCATACTCTTCCACCAATAAGATTTTATATTATTCTTTAACTCTACTCCATTCGGTCCGTAGTCATAGGTTGCTGAAAGCCCATCATATATCTCACTCGATGGAAAAATAAATCCATATTCTTTACAATGACTAATTATCTGCTTGAAATCCATTATCTGTCTAATTTAAAAGAGTCGCAAAAGTACTAATACTATGGAAGCCGTACCACTTATATTTAATCGGCAAGATTACTTATTACTCAACTCTATTGCACGATCAAGAGCTGCTTGGTAGCCATCCTTAAGATTCTGATTAACCTCATTACCATTGAATGAATTGAGGGCAGCTTCTGTAGTCCCACCTTTGGAAGCTACTTTCTGAATCCACTCTTCACAAGTAAAGTCAAACTTTTTAAATGACTCTACTGCACCTTTAAATGTTTGATAAGATAGCAGCTCTGCTTCGCTCTGATTAAAGCCCATACTGATTGCAGACTCTATCAAAGATTGCATATAATAAAAGATATACGCAGGGCCTGATCCCGAAATTGCTGTGGCAGCATTGATCATTTTTTCATCTTCTACATAGATAGTCTTACCTGTTGCATTGAGCAAATTTTGAACGGTTACCAATTCGATTCTTGTAACCTCGTTTGATGAAGTAAATACCGTCATCCCTACTCCAATCTGAGCTGGAAGGTTTGGCATTGCTCTAATAATTTTCTTAGTTCCTATTGCTTCAGAGATCGTAGACATTTCTACTCCAGCCATGATCGATATCACCACCTGCTGTTCATTGATATATCCTTTTATCTTCCCAAACAAATCATTGATATCTTGTGGTTTTACAGCAAGTATAATTAGATCAGCTTTCTCTACATAATCTCCAGGCTCTCCATAAACAGTTCCAATGTTCAATTTTTTTAACCCCTCCGCTTTGCTCATACTTTTCTCAAGTATTAACATCTGATCATGCGTAACGATATGAGAATTAAGGAAACTTTGTGCATATGTGAGTCCCATATTACCACCGCCTATTACTAATATTTTCATTTTATCTTTTTATTCAAAAAGTAGTCCATTGTCTATTGTCCATAGTCGGATAATACCTTTTTGAGTTTTCTATTGACTACTACTGCTGACTATAGACTAAGCTTACTCACTCGTATTCCTAAACTCCACAGCTGGATGATTTTCTTGTACAGTTTGTAAACCCCATGCAGATTCTGCAAGGTAAACAAGCTTACCATCCTTATCTTTAGCAAGGTCTTTTCTTCTACGTTCTTCAAACTTTTTCAACTCTGCTCTATCGTCACAATGTACCCAGCAGGCTTTATGTAATCTTAACGGTTCGTAACTACAAGATGCGCCATACTCATGCTTAAGTCGGTATTGTATTACTTCAAATTGAAGGGCTCCTACTGTACCTATAATTTTCCTACCTGATAGCTCTGTTATAAATAGTTGCGCTACTCCCTCTTCCATTAGCTGGTGAATTCCTTTTGCTAATTGCTTGGACTTCATTGGGTCAGCATTATTTATATATCTAAATTGCTCTGGAGAGAAGGCAGGCATTCCTTTAAAGTTAAGCTCTTCACCTTCTGTCATAGAATCTCCGATTTTAAAATTGCTACTGTCGTATAGACCTACAATGTCTCCTGGATATGCAGCATCGATAACTTCTTTTCTCGCAGCCATGAATGAAGTAGGGTTAGAGAATTTCATTTTGCGTTCTAGCCTTGCATGTCTGTAATTTGTGTTACGCTCAAAGATACCTGAGCAAACTCTCAAGAAAGCAATCCTGTCTCTGTGCTTAGGATCGATGTTAGCATGAATTTTAAATATGAAGCCTGAGAATTTTTTCTCGTTGGGTTGCACTATTCGCTCTTCGGTTTCTCTTGGCAATGGCGATGGTGCTATTTGCACAAAGCAATCCAACATTTCTTTCACACCAAAATTGTTAACCGCACTACCAAAGAAAACTGGTGACTGTCCGCCGTTCAGATATGCTTCGGTATCTAACTCTGGATACACTTCCGTGATCATATGTATATCATCTCTCAACTCCTTCGCTGCGTCGTCTCCTACTCTTTCGTCTAGTATGCTCTCACTTAGATCATCTATACTTAATAGATCTTCTTCTGACTGCTTACCATGTGGTGAGAATAGATTAAGCTTTTTCTCAAAAATATTATAGACACCTTTAAACCGCTGACCCATTCCTACAGGCCAACTTAAAGGGCAAACTTTTAGTCCTAGCTTAGTCTCAATCTCGTCCAATAAATCAAATCCATCTTTCCCTTCTCTATCCATCTTATTAATGAATACGATCATTGGCGTCTTACGCATCTTACAGACCTTGACAAGGTTCAGCGTTTGCTCCTCTACCCCTTTGGCAACATCTATTACGACTATCACACTATCGACTGCTGTAAGCGTTCTATAGGTATCCTCCGCAAAATCCTTGTGACCAGGTGTATCTAGGATATTGATCTTCTTACCACCATACTCAAATGCCATGACTGAAGTCGCAACGGAGATACCCCTTTGCTTCTCGATCTCCATAAAATCCGAAGTAGCATGCCTCTTAATCTTGTTAGATTTAACTGCACCAGCAATCTGAATTGCCCCTCCAAAAAGTAACAACTTCTCAGTAAGGGTAGTCTTACCCGCATCTGGATGAGATACAATTCCAAATGTTCTACGTTTCTCTATTTCTTCTAAAAAACCCATAATGATCTCGCTGTGAAAGGCTGCAAAGGTAATTGCTAGGGATTAATATTACAATCATGGCATAATCACCATTGATTATGGAAATTCAGCGTTAAATTTTCTCAAATGGAACGTATTATTAAGATATTTAGAAATCGTTTAATACGAGTAGTAAATACAACAATTGAATCATGGCAGAATTAGCGAGTATAATCATCTTAGGAATTTTTGCACAGTGGCTAGCGTGGCGTTTAAAAGTACCTGCTATTTTACCATTAATTATTATAGGCCTAGCTGTAGGACCATTTGCACCATATTGGATCTCACATGAGTTTATGGGAGATAAGGCTAAATGGCTTAACCCAATTTTTGATGGGGGCAGTGGTTTATTCCCAGGAGACAACTTGTTTTACTTTGTCGAGCTTGCCATAGGGATTATTCTGTTTGAGGGTGGATTGACTCTAAAGCGGAGCGAAATAAAATCAATCGGATCTATTATTGGAAA
The DNA here is from genome assembly GCA_937929885.1 of uncultured Saprospiraceae bacterium. Classification (GTDB taxonomy): domain Bacteria; phylum Bacteroidota; class Bacteroidia; order Chitinophagales; family Saprospiraceae; genus CALFUQ01. The sequence goes on along the minus strand of CALFUQ010000236.1, from coordinate 11,636 downwards.
ACTTATAACTGTCGGTTCGGCAGTCACTTTTTTCGGAGCAGCGATAGCGGCTCACTTTATTATGGACTTAAGTTGGGCATTGTCATTTCTGTTCTCAGGATTGATTATCGTTACTGGACCAACTGTAATCGCTCCTATCTTAAGAAATATTCCACTTAAAAAAGACTTAGCAAATATTTTAAAATGGGAAGGAATTCTTATCGATCCCATAGGAGCATTGGTAGCAGTCCTGGTATACGATTTTCTAAAAAGCAATCTTGGGCACGGACATGGTGGATCTTTTAGTGCTGAGGCGATTAAGCACTTCTTAACGCTTACATTAATTGGTTTCTCACTAGGTACCATTGCAGCATTTGCACTTAAAGAAGTTATCAAGAGGCACTGGGTGCCACACTACTTATTAAATGTATTTACACTTGCCATAGTATTACTTGTGTTTGCAGGGTCAGGATTATTAGTGCCAGATTCTGGACTACTGACAATTGTAGTTATGGGTACTATCTTAGCGAATATAGAATTGCCTAACATGGAGGAGATTCTTTACTTTAAAGAATCATTAGCTGTATTGCTCATTTCGATGCTATTCATTTTATTATCTGCAAACATTAATATCGAGGACCTTCAGTTACTATTGGATTGGAGAGTTGCGATGTTGTTCTTGTCAGTTATTTTAATTATCAGACCTCTGGGTGTCTTTTTAAGTGCAACTAGTAGTTCGTTAACAACTAAGGAAAAATTATTTATCTCTTGGGTTGGACCTCGGGGAATTGTAGCTGCTGGTATCGCATCTTTGTTTGGAACCAAGTTGGTACAGTTTAATCAGAAAGCACTTGCAGCTGGTGAGAGCATACCATTTACTGGAGCAGAATATATTACACCACTTGTATTTATGATTGTATTAGGAACGGTTCTGCTTAATGCAACCACTGCTGGTTTGATTGGCAAATGGTTAGGCGTATTATTAAGTAAGAGTAATGGTGTACTGATTGTAGGGGCTAATAATGCGGCGATTCTTATTGGAAAGTATCTGATGGAAAATGGTAGAGATGTGGTGATCATAGATAATAACGGCAGTAGTGTAAAACGCGCAAAGGATCTTGGCCTTATGGCATATCAAGAGAATGTCTACAACACTGACTTAAAGGATAATTATGATCTTAAGAACGTAGGTCACATGATGGCTATGACCAGTAGTTTTGATGTAAATAAATATGTGATTAATAAATTCTCAGAAGACTATGGTGAGAATGGAGCATACCGATTAGTATCTGCTGCTGAGTTGAAAAACGAAAACAAAATAGAAGATAACTGCCTCTTCTCGCAGTTCGATGATTTTTTAAATCTTAATGAAGTAGCCAGGGATCATCCTGAGTTACGAGAAACAGAAATCGAAAACCGAGAAGGATTTAACAAGTTGATTCAAAGCTTTAATGGCAATCTAGAGCGCATACCTCTGATGGTAAAAGATCCAGACGATACTATAAGATTTATCCCAGCTAAGAACCACGATGACTTTAATATCATTGATGGATCGAAGTTAGTATACATGGGACTTCCACTTAAGCAAGAGGGCGAGGAAGCTGCATAGCAAGGTGCGGTGATTGTTTAATGTGCTACAAATAAAAAGCCCCAGGTGTGATTTCACTCTGGGGCTTTTTATTTGCCTTTGAATATCTACTTTCAAAAGGAAGCAAGATGACTTCTACGAGTTGTCACATGTCTGGCTACATCATGATCTTTCTCAACTTCATATCCTTTAGGAATTTTAAATTCGTAAGTGACTGCTTGTCCTCTGTACTTAGATCCTTTGGTTAGGGTGAAGTAACGTGGAATCTTTATTGTGTTATTTTCTATTCTCAAGTCTTCTACTTTGACCTCATTTATTCTTTTGAAAGCAGCGCTTTTCCTTGGGCCATTAGAGCAGATTGTTTTAGTCAATGAAGGAACTTCCTCATCTGTTTCAGTGATCTTGATAAAAATATCATTGCATTGAAGATCAGTCTTATTAATCGCTACGTCATCGAATATGACCATTGACTCATCATTGTATCTCTTAGCATCCATTTCAAACTTAATCATACCTTCTTCCAGTTCTGTCAACTCTTGATTAGTCGAAATCGATGTATGTTTTTGCCATTGCAAACTATAATTGATGATAGATCCTACAAATAACAATGAAGCTATCCCCCATACACTCCAGACTCTATTTTTAATGTGACTTTGGACTCGATACTTTCCAAAGAATTTTGAGATAAAATATAAAACTGCGAAGATGGGAATACCTATACTAAACATCCCACTAATCATTCCTCCGTAACCCAGAATGGAAGGACCAGGTGAAAAGAAACTCACAAATGGTGACATGAACATACCCATGAATACCATTCCTACCCAACTGATCGCAAAAGATGCACCAACCAATATCAGCGCAATCGCTATAAATGGTCTGAATACTTTCTTAATTACTCTGAGCCCAAAGGCGAAACCGCGCCCAAACAGTGAAAAGAAAGCAGTTAGAAATCCTACTAAGAAGAATGTCGAACGCTTAGAATTATCTTTTTTTTTTGACTTGAATTTTTTATCTAAATCTGAGAAAGTTTCTGAAAGATCATCGAACTCATCTTCTATTGTCTTGGCGATGTTATTAATGTCAATCTTCTGCCCTCTCATCGCAAGTTTGTCTGCAGATGTTTTTGCTTTAGGCAAAATAATAAGTAGCAAAATATAAAGTGGTATAGATAACCCTCCTGTAAAAACCATTGCAACTGCTCCTAATCTTACCCATAGTGGATCTTCTATCCCGAAGTAAGCTGAAAGCCCACTACAGACTCCGCCAATAATTTTGGTGTCAGGGTCTTTAAAGAGTTTTTTACCCGTTTTGTACTCTCCTTCCTGAGCTTTTGTATCTTCTATTTCGTCATAGTCACTACCTACCGCTCCAAACTCCTCTGGTGTCCCCATTGTAGCTATAGCAGCATCGATATCTTTCATACCCACAATCGGCTGACCATTGAGGCTTTCATTAAATAATTCTGCTATCCTGCTTTCTATATCCGAAATAATCTCGTCACATCCTTCTGAAGTCGAGAAATGCTTCTTAATAGTACCCAAGTACTTATTTAATTTTTGGTAAGCGTTATCATCTATAGTAAATGGATATCCGCCAAGGTTTATGTTAAATATCTTGTTCATTTTGTTCTCTTATTTGTGGACTGATTAACAGCGTGATTTAATGTACTCCAAGTTTCCTTGAGTGATTTAAGAAATTCCTTACCATCATCTGTGAGGTGATAATATTTCCTTGGGGGGCCAGTCTTGGATTCCTTCCAATTGTAGTTTAGGAGAGCTGCATTTTTGAGTCTAGTTAGTAGAGGATATAATGTGCCTTCTACCACTATCAGTTCTGCCTCTTTAAGTTTTGTGATGATATCTGAGGGATAAGCTTCTTTCTTTGATATGATTGACATCACACAAAGCTCTAAAACTCCCTTCCTCATCTGTGCCCTTGTATTTTCCAATTTCATTAAATTATCCTTTTAATAAATTATTGACAATATAAAGGTAGAAAATTATATAGTACCTTGCATAGCATAGTACTTATTTACTACCTAGTACTATATTAAAATGAGTAATTAACCGATGAAAGGATTAAAATATCGGATAAATGATATCAGTCAAATTCACTAATAATATCGTCTGGGCTACCTAAAAGTAGATTCATACCGATAAATCCGTTAGTATATCCACTCTTTATGGGCTGGAGGACTCCAAGTATGTTATCAGTCCTGACAAATAGCTGGATTGGGCCCAATTTAAAAACACCAGCTATACCGAGATTGATAATCTCTTGCTGATTATAAGAGTAAGATGCGCCTAATCTTGCAACATCACTTAGCTTGTAGAATGCTCCTACTCTTAAATTGTAATAACTGAATCCATTTAAACTCGCTAGATTAAAAGCAGCATCTAAATCGATCTTATCATTGAGATGATGAAGAAAGCTAACATTGAATTGCAGTGGAAGCTTAGAACTATAACTTTCTTGAGTTTCTTCAAATTCTAATAAATTCAAAATCGAGTCTCGTAACTCTACTACACTTTCGTTACCTATGAAATCTGCAATATCAATACCGTCAAAACTAAACCCACCTTTACTCCTATAATTAGTTACATTATCCTTCCACGTTATTTTTCCTATATCATTTACTGAGACAGCTACCATTGATTCATCTGAAATCTTAAACGACATCCCAATATCAAAACCTAATCCTATATTGTTTGTAAATAAGGTGTTAATCAAGTTACGATCAAAGTCAAATTGAAAATCTTCTAAATCAGTAAAAGTGAAAAGGGAGGAAGAGTTAATAATGTAGTTATTAGTAAATCTTAGTTGATAGATATCATCGTCGGTAAATAACCTAACGCTATATTCTTCAGTTGATACATCTTGGCTTCCAGTTAATAGTTTTATTTTAACCCCTATCCTTGCAGCACTAGTGCCATATGAAACACCTAAGGCATACTGATTAAAACTTGTGCCTTGCATCGCAACTCCTACTGATACTTCCTGTCCAATTAAAGCAGCATTACCATCAGTGATAAGTGTATAAGTTTCTCGTGGGAAATTTAAACTACCTATAATCCTTGCAGAATGCCCCAAAGAAAAATTCCAGTTTTTAAGATTTATAGCAAAGCCAAAAGAATTCAAAGTGGTAGAACCTCTGTATGGGTTCTCAGCCTCCAAGTTTTCTTCTTGATTAAAGTTGATAAAATAATCTCCTGCCTGATCTTGCTTGATGAGATCATAAAGGCTAGGACCATTCTGCGAAAACCCAACTGCTAAAGAAGGTAAAAATATTTTGTATCGGTAAGGATAATCTTCTTCCAGCCCTCCTGGTTGTGCTGATGAAAACCCTGTAGAAAACCCTGGACTATCAATCAAGTTATAAACCTGCCCTGTCATACTATAAAAGCAGCAAGTCAGAATTAGTAGGATTGATATCTTCTTAATCATCAGTCCAGGTTAACCTTTACTTTAGCTCCCATCCTAAAGGAGACACGCTGATCAGCCAAAATCCAAAAAGGCTCATCCTCTTGAGGGTTATCTAATCCTATAAGCAAACCAACTTTTTTTGCTGTCTTAATTGACTCTAACCTTTCTCCTACTATACTCGTGAACTCTGTACGCTCCTGAGTCGATCCTATATTACCTGTGCTTGCTGGGAGAGATGTAGGTCCATCTGCATATAATGAATCAACTACTATATCATTTCCATCTATGAAGTAAGCTTGCAAAGCTATTTCCGCAGGAAAGTCATTACTAGTAATCGTCTTGAGCTCCACCTCTTCTGCAAAACCTATATCTAATTCATCGATCTCGTACTCTTCATATAGTTGTAGATCGTTGACTGTTCCTTGCATAGGTAGCTCTACCTCTATACCGACTCTAAAAAAACTCTTGTCAGTTATAAATCCAAATTCCGTCGGATCTCCATCAGGAAAAGGTACCGCATCTACATCATAATTAACTTGAACGATTCTTTCTTTAAAAATCTCATCGATATTTGAATTAGTCTTATCAAAAGTAAAATCTGTTGTCACTATTTCTCCTACCTCATCAAATGATGGAAATCCAAAATTGATTCCAGTATTGATAAACTCGCTTTCTAATGGTAGCACTCTCCCATCAGCTGTGATTAGATCCAACTGGTTTACTCTAGAGCGAGTCGGAAAACCAAAAGAATTATCAACTGTTATTCTAACCTTAGGATCTACAAAACTAACACCTCCTGATTGCCAATTGTCAAAAACACCTAGGGTAATAAAATCACCTTGTATATCGAACAACTGCTGGCCAAAGTAAGTTTCTACGTACTTAAAGAGTAAAAAATCTACTGCCACTGCTGCATACCTTAACTTCACTCGCTCACCACTGGGTAATCGAGCATCATACACAACCTCTATATCATCGATATCTGAGTTAAGCGTCCAGTCGAGAAAAGAAACTGGATCAGCAACGAATATTTGTCCAGGATCAAGCGAGTAATTCTGCTCAAACACCTCCCCATCTTTTACCATTTTGGGAATGGTAAGTTTGACTGTAACTGGTTCTAAAAATTGTGATGTGAATTTAAATGTTGCCATCGTCGTTCTGAATACCATCTTACGCGTACTGAACATATTGGTAGCAGGAAAAGTCAGAACCGAACTGGTATCAATTAATGGAAAATCACCAATACCTGGTATCGGTGGAAACACCTCAAAGGATTGTCTCTCTACAACATTCCCAGAATACTTTACGGTCACTTTACCATCTGCATCGGTAAAAACTATTCCATCAGTATTTTCAGTTTCGGTGATGTCAGCTACAGATATCGAGGAGTTTACTAGTGGAATGGCATACTCACCATCAAGATTAAATTCATCTCGGCTATCGACTTGCTCGATATCTACACACCCAAATATTCCTGCTAGAATAAGGATTGGGCAGAACATAAGTAAGGTGCGGGTTCTATTCAACATTGTTGGTTCTCACCTAATAACGGTCAGTGGAATATTAAATTTTAATCTCCTGGCCTAAGTCTGGGATCGTAACATCATCAAAGCCTACCTGAGCAAGTCTCTTCTTAAATTCTTTTTGGCTTTTATGTTCTCCGTGTACTAAGAATATTTTTTTCACATGGCCTTTTTGATGATCCATGAAATCTATCAATTCTTGGCGATCTGCGTGTGCTGAGAAGGAGTCCATTATTTTTATTTCTGCATTAACTTTGAGCACATCACCAAAAACTTTAAGCTCTTCGATACCATTGCGGAGCATACCTCCTGCAGTATCAGGAGAACAGTATCCTACAATAAGAAATGTATTCTTAGGGTCTTCGATATTGTTATACAAGTGATGTCTTACACGCCCAGCATTCATCATCCCTGACGAGCTGATTATTACTGCTGGTTCTGTAGAATTATTGAGTGCTTTTGACTCATCTACTCTTCTGATATACTTCAAAGAATTAAAACCGAATGGATCATCATCAATCAACAAATACTCATTAAGCTTATCATCAAAACATTCTGGATGTGATCCAAAAACTTGAGTGGCATTAACCGCTAGTGGACTATCTACATATACAGGAAGCTTAGGTAACTTTTTAGCTTGCTCAAGCTTGTCCATCATATAAACAATCTCTTGAGTTCGACCTACACTAAATGCTGGAATAATCAACTTCCCTTTTTTCTCTACACAAGTTTCTTTGATGACATTTAGAAAATTAAGGCTCTGCTCTGGTGGTAGCTCATGATCTTTGGCACCATAGGTAGATTCGCAAATGAGATAATCTACTTTATCCATTAAATCTGGATCTCGGAGAATTGGGCGATTAGGTCTACCAACGTCACCTGTAAATCCTACAACTGTTTTCTTATCACCATCCTTAATCGTCAAGGTTACACTAGCGCTCCCCAATATATGTCCCGCATCTCTAAACTCTAACTCGACATTATCTCTGATCTTAAATTTTTTGTCATATGGATATCCTACAAAATGATCCATCGCTGGAGTTACATCTTCACTTGTGTACAATGGTCTTCTAGTAGCTTCTCCTTTTCTATTTCTCTTCTTTTTTCTAAGTATTTTTTTGTTATACCACTCTACATCTCGTTCTTGGATCTTAGCACTATCTAGGAGCATAATCGCACATAAACTACGAGTAGCATGAGTAGAGTAAATCGGCCCTTTATACCCATCTTTTACTAATTGAGGAATTCTACCACAGTGATCTATGTGGGCATGAGATAGAATCATACAGTCTATCTCCTTGGGATTAAACCACCATTTGTTATTATTCGTCCAAGTATCTTTTCCCTTACCTTGAAATAAGCCACAATCCAACAGAATCTTGAAGCCATCATCTAAGGTTATGAGATGAGAACTTCCTGTGACTTGTCTAGCTGCACCGCAAAATTTAATCTTCATACTATCTTTTAGCTTTAGTGCTGCAAGATAATAAATAGTAAATAGTGCTCACCGATTAAATGATTACTTGATTTATTATTGGTTATAGAATATCGGACAAAATCCCGATTTACTAGTGTGAAAAGTATGATTTAACTATTCTTAGTCGGTCCATACTTCAGCTGTAGCCCATGTAGAAAATTACGTAGCAGCTGATCTTCACAAACTCGATATTGGTTTTGTTTTGGATTTCTAAAAAATGCACTAATCTCATGTTTACTTACCCACATATCTACAAGTTTAAATGTATCTATGATATCGGTGTCTTTAAAATTGAGTGCAATTTTTAATTTGCGGAAAACGATATTATTATTAAGTTTCTTTTCTGGAGGGACTTGTGACCCTTCTCTTTTACCTCTTTTATGATTTATAAATCCATTTAGAAAAGAAGCAAATTCAGTATCAGATATTTTCTGATATTCTTCATGCTCCTCCTTTTTGAGCCAGTTACTTACCTGCGATCTTGTCACCTCTACCTCGGCTTGTGCAAAGAGATCTATCATTTGATCGTCATTTAGATCGAAAATATATCTGAGTTGACGTAAGACAACATTATTTTTCATGAAGCGCTTTATTTAAAGGGCCAAAGCTATTCATTTATGTTTAGAAATTCATTTACTCATTCCCTTGAATATTGTTTACAAATCATATTTCAACCATATGAATTATATCCAGAATTGGCATCGTTAGTATGATAGCTTAACCACCTGACTACCTGGCTCTTATTTTAAAAGACCCATACCTCATCTCCGCAGTAATATTATTAGATGAACTATTACCACTTTTAGCTATTACATCTTCTTCGCTCCCATCTTGTATTCTTTTACTATAATCCATAGAAGAAGGAAGGCTTATATCAGTATATTTTGATTCTAGATCTATATTAAAAGGAATACTAATTCCTAAAGATACATCGGAGTAACTTCCTTCGACCTCTAAGCCTTTTGATAAGCCAGTGACTCGCCTAACTTTCAATTCTCCATATCCTGAATCAAAGATACCTCCAGACCCTAGCTCTTGAATGACATAATCAGTATATCTAGAATCAAAATCTATTTGGCCTACATATTCGATATCAAAATCATCATAGTGCCCATCATTCTCTAACATTTCTACTTCACCTAAGAAATAATCATCATAGCCAGATTCAGTAGTCATGCGTCTTGCTTTATCGATATGTATCTCAGAATACTTTGTATCACAATTAATATCTCGGCTTGTTCCACATTTAAACTCGCCATACTTTATATCCAACTCCATATCATTAGTGTTACCAATCTTCACATCACCATAACCTAAATCTAGTTCGAAATCACCACCAATATCTTGCAATATCCCATCACCATATTTCAACTGGAGCCTTACATCACCATCTAAATCTCCTACTGCAACATCTCCATACCGATTAGCTAAATCTAAACTACAGGACGCTGGCATCCACACTTCATAGTTTATAGAGTATTCATTATTGTTGTTCCAATTTTTAGGATTGAGCCAGCTTGTCCAAGACGAACTTTTCTGATTACCTATCTCTGTCGTTGCACTCACCTCCGAACTAGAACTACTAAAATCTATATCCACTTTATCAAAAAATTCTTCTGCCTTATCTTTATTTCTTGTGTCCACTTTAATCGTGACCTCAATAACTACTTCGTTACCACCAGTAGTATTAATATTTACAGCTCCATATCGATTAGAAATGACAACTTTCCCACTTTCAGATATAGTAAATTCTTCTTTAATGACCTTTTCAAAATCCTTAGCATAAATTGAAGAGCCAGACACAGAGTTATGTATGATGCCAGCGCACAATAAAGCAAGTATATTAAATGCTAACTTTCTCATTGTTATAATTTTTAATTTCTTTATTCAAATCTTTTTTTTGAGTTTTATCCAATATCCTTTCTAGCATACCAATCTTAATCTGATAATTTTTTATCATCGCATTGATAATTAAATCTTGATTTCTTACATCTGCATTCAGCAACTCGTCTCTCAGTTCTTGATATACTGCATCTAATTGTTCTAACTCTTCTTCGATTGTATTTTCGCTATCTAACTCATTTACTTGTTGTAAATAATTTTTTACTTGTAATGAGTAGTACTGTTCTGTCTGCTTATAGTCAGCAAAGGATGAGTTACTGACCGCCTTATCCATATCATCTACCTGAAAACTTACCCCAAACCAAACCCCTACTAGTATCAGCATTAAAGCTGCAACTCCAGAACTTATGAATTTTACAATCGAAAACTGCTTGGTCTTTTCTTTCCTAATTTCCTTTTCAATATTCTCCCATACATCAGGTGACGGTAAGTGATCACTGAACTGCTCCTTATTCTCTACAATGAATTTTTCTAAATTATCCATATTTAGATTATTTCTTTTTTATGAATATCTCTTGCTATCAATTCTTTAAGTTTTTTCTTTGCTCTCGAGTACTGTGACTTAGAGGTAGCTTCAGTAACGCCAAGAATCTTAGCAATCTCTTTATGATCATAACCTTCTAACAGATATAAGCTGAAAACAACTCGGTAACCATCTGGCAATAATGTTATATTATGCTTGACAATAGAAACATCGTAGTTACTTACTGATGAGTTATCTTGCTCTTCTACTATCTCCAATCTATCATCTATGTCTTCAAAATATATTCGCTTCTTCTTCAGGAAGTCGATATTGTTATTAATTACGATTCGCTTAATCCATGCCCCGATAGTCGATTTACCACTAAAGCTTTTTATTCCTCTAAAAACCTCTATGAAAGCATTTTGCAATACATCTTCAGCATCCATCCTATTATTCACCATGCGCAAGCATATATTGTACATCGCTTTGCTATACTGGCTGTATAACATGCTTTGTGCTTTAGCGTCACCTGCTATGCATTGCTTTACCAACTCTGTCTGTAAGCTGATCTCTTTCACGTAAATAGGGTTTTTACAAATATCTACACTAAAGACCAGACTCTATTAGAAAGGTTGCACCAAATTATCTTTTAGTAATCTTGAGCTCGGTCCGACGATTGTAAGCATGCTCATCGTCTGTGCAGATTACACCTTCTACACAGTGATTTCTTATCACTTGCTCTCCATAACCTTTAGCAACTATACGATAAGGGTCTATCCCTTGATCGACCAAAAACTGCTTAGCAACTTCAGCTCTTTTTTGGGAAAGATTTAAATTATATGGGGCTGATCCTATAGCATCAGTATGTGCACTTAACTCTACCTCTAGCTGAGGATACCTTTGCATATAAGTTGCAAGTTCTTGTAACTCTTTGCTACCTCCCTTTTTAATTGTGGACTCATTATATTCATAAAGAAGGTTTTCGAAAATCAAGAGCTCTCCAACTATCGCAGGCAACTTCAAGGTTGGCTCGCTGCTTTTAATAGCTGTAGTTGGCGTAGACGTAGTTCGTGTAGTCGAAGGTGCTGGTGTATTTGTGCTTGTACGATTTATTGTTGTCCTCGTCGGTATCGCTGGTGTAGACACTGCAATATTTTTTCTGCTTAGAGAAATAAACATTGCTGATTCGAACATCAAATCATTTACATCTAAGATCAGTTGTTCGTTTTGAAAATTTGCCTTATTAAATTCTACAATGTACACTTGATCTTTATCCAA
>CALFUQ010000235.1 GCA_937929885.1 uncultured Saprospiraceae bacterium | reverse complement strand
TCTCCAAAATTAGCTTGATAAGTTTGTTTTGCATATCGATCCCATTCACTAGTGAAGACACATTTACCTTTAAGATTTTGCATTGCTAATCTGAAGCCCCCTATCCCAGCGAACAAATCGATAAACCTAAACTTTGGTTTTTGGGAAGGTTTGAATGGATAACTACCTTTCGCAGAAATCAATTTTTCAATAGCGACTTCAGCAGATTTATTTGATATTTTCTCCTGAGGATACTTAAAAGCAAGAAAGCTTCTAACATAATTTATAGCTGCATTTTTATAATGAGCCGATTCTCCATTTTCATGATTATGTAGATAATGTGTAAAAGCAGCTTCACTTCCTGTTTCTTGTTCCGAGTGTAATTTTCTAAATTTTTTATCGGATAAATCTTCAAGAGAAATGGTACTAATCATAGATAAATCAAAGGTACGAAATATCAGTTTCCTTACTTTTTTAGAAAATATTTACCTATTTCTAAAACAAAACTTGCAAGTCTCATGTCTTTATTGGTATATTGCAATATATAAATTATGGGACTTACTAAAACAGAAATATACACAAAGGAACAAAACAAAATAGCAGCTATGGCCAAGGTTATTGGTCATCCTGCTAGAGTAGCGATTCTCCAGCATTTACTTAAAGTGCAATCGTGTATTTGTGGCGACCTTGTAGATGTGGTGGGCTTATCACAACCTACTATATCTCAGCATCTCAGAGAGATGAAGTCCATAGGCCTCATAGGAGGTAGTATCGATGGTACAAAAGTGTGCTATTGCATCAATAAAAAAACTTACGAAGAGTTCAGAGATATGTTCGGCAACTTTTTTGGGCAAAATCTAAATCCTGAAGATTGCTGTTGATTCCCTTTTCTCTTAAATATTACATATGACCATAAATTTAAAATTATGACTCTTACAGAAATAAAAAATCATTTATCAAATGCTGAACAGATAGCATTTAAGCTTCCTGATGGCAGTTTAGTACCATCACACTTTCATGTCACTGAGGTAGGGCGAGTAACTAAAGACTTTATCGATTGCGGAGGTAAGCGTAGAAAAGAAGAAGTTGCAAACTTTCAACTTTGGGAAGAGAACGATTATGATCACAGACTACACCCAGAGAAACTTGTGCACATCATAGAGCTATCTCAAAAAACTTTGGAGATGGGCGACCTTCCTATCGAAGTAGAGTATCAAGGTGCTACAATAGGCAAATACGAATTAGATCATGACGGTGAAAACTTTTTACTTGTTTCAAAACAAACTGCATGCCTTGCAAAGGAAGCATGTGGAGTCCCAGAGAAAAAAGAAATGGTAGATATCTCTGACATGGCTGCAAGTAATAGTTGCTCTCCAGGAGGAGGTTGTTGCTAGTGGAGATAATCGCTATCACAAAAAATCACTACCCTAGCATATCCAAAATTTATGAAGAAGGTATCGCTACGGGTAAAGCTACATTTGAGACTACAATCCCAAGCTGGCAAGCTTGGGATAAGTCTCATCTACAACCCTGTCGTATAGCTGCGATGGAGCAAGACCAGATGCAAGGCTGGGCAGCCCTCTCTCCTGTCTCCAGTAGATGTGTCTACGGCGGAGTCGCAGAGCTAAGCGTTTATGTAGCTGCTTCTGCCCGTGGCAAAGGCGTAGGTAAATTCCTCTTAACTAACTTGATCACAATAAGTGAGGAGCATCAATTTTGGACCCTACAAGCAGGAATCTTTTCAAATAATAAAGCAAGTATCTCACTCCATGAAAAGTGTGGTTTTAGAATCATAGGTACTCGTGAGCGAATCGGAAAACTTGGTGATACTTGGATCGATAATACCATAATGGAGCGCCGAAGCAAGATTGTTGGTACATAATTGATTCCAACACTACCATATTGACCAAGTAATACCATCCTAATACAGTTTTTAGACCAAACAATTAATCATGTTACTAATACTTCCGATAAAGTATATCTAACCAAAAAGAGAGAGAGCCTAAGCTAATTTGGTATTACTTCTTAGTACAGAGGAATATACAGATACTCGTCCATACAATACCAAAAATACCACCATAGAACTGAGGCAAGGCATTGAATTCTGATCCAACATAGACGACACTAATTAAATAGATGATCATTATAAATAGTGGAGCAATAGGAGGTTTCGAATCCTTAGGTAATCGACTATATATATAAAGATTAAGTAAACCAATAACGATGAAGGACATTCCCATCATCACAGACATCACACCCCAAGAATTCCACATCGGAGCCACTTCTCCAAAGATATCTATCCCTTCTTGTAGGTGCTGATTTACAGCAGGAGTTATAAGGTATCTGAAGTGTGCAAACATGTGTAAAGCACCTATAAGAATGGTGAATCCTGACCCAACTATGAGGTAAATTATTCTTGATGTTTTAATCATTATCTTCTTAATTGAGTAATTACTAGCGACTTAATCCAGCTTAATAATTACAGATTAAAAAGGACTTATCTATTCGAAGTTAAACTTTTAGACGGTTTCTCCTTAATTAACTTAAGTTAATGAATCCTGATATCGACGATCATAATTTTACAATTGTAAAAAAAACAGATAGATATCATGATCGTAAAAAAACACTTCAGCTATATACTTATAGCTCTTGTATGCTCTATTAGCTCGCAACTCATTAGTCAGACAATCGAAAGATCCCTGAATCAGACAATCAGAGGGACAGTTCTCGATATTGATAGTGAGATGCCGTTAATTGGTGCTACAATTTCCATCCTTGATTTCGATCCAATTATGGGTAC
>CALFUQ010000234.1 GCA_937929885.1 uncultured Saprospiraceae bacterium | reverse complement strand
GTAAGCACAATTATCACTGATGATAAGTCTTACTTACATGTCTACTGTAAAAATGGATACTTATCGCTCTTAGATGTACAATGGGAAGGTCGAAGACGAATGGAAGTGGCCCAGTTTCTAAATGGACTAAATTAAATTCAGTACTGTATACTGGATTGAAAAATCGATTTAAATAATGAGGCAGCTTCTTGAATTCTTACACTTCCTATATTAAGTGTCTCTGTACTTAGCTCCGATGATGTATCTATAGAATTTGCAAAAATGTGGAGATGCTGTTCAAGAAAATAGAGGATTACAAATAAGATTATAAAGAGTACAATAGTAATAGGTGTTGGCTTACGTTTCATAGGCCTAGGGTTTTGGATTTTCAATAATTGTTCTGAACGCAAGCGTTCATAAAATCCAACGTCGTAAAAATCCGAAAAGTTACAAGAATCTTAAAATCAGTATAATTTTAACATTTGTATTAACTGCCTTACAGTTAGGAATTATGGCCTTGCAAATTCTAATTGCTCTAAGAAGTATGCTTTGTAATAGGTGTCTAAGCCATTAACTATGACTGAGTCGTGCATGTCTAATCTCAAATCTCCATTTGCATTTATAGAGTTATCAGGAATTATTAATTTTTCGACTTTCCCGATTATTAGTCTTGTTTGATTAGACCTAATAAGTTGTTCTTCTGCAAAGCTTAACCCTACTTTTATTACACTTTCTTTTACAAAGGGAGCTTTGAAGTTGTCAATGTAAGTTTCAGTAAGATGACATTTTTTAAATTCTGAACTAGACTCAGCATACTTAGCAGAAGTCTGATGTGCTTGCTTGTAAATTGAAGAGTTCACATGATTGATTGTGAAATAGTTCGTCTCCTTTATATTATTATAAGTATGTCTTTCTACGGTGGTGGGTCTCAGTATAAAGCCCATAAAGAAGGGATTAGAACCTATGTGCGTCACAGAATTAAACATAGCCAAGTTAGTGTTCTTGGCGCTGTTTGATGTGCCAATCAAACAGGCAGTCCTAAAACCAGATATTTTATTAAGTATGTTTATTCGATAATATTTTTCCCAGCCAGCTATTTCTTCTGCCTCTATAATGGTTGCCATGGTAGTCGTTATTAATGTGTTAGTGCAATATCTTCTTTTGAAAGTTAACATAAACTTTGTGAAATCTATGCGAAATAATTGCACATTATATTAGATCTCGAATATGTCTTTGTATTCATTGACTAATGAAATAATAACATATATAAAGTGAATTTAATTTGCTAAGGATTATTGCTCCTTTGGTGTGTAAAGCAACTTAAAAGCTAGGAATCGCGGCTAATAGTTTTCGTGTGTATTCTTCTTGCGGATTCTGTAAAATATCCTGGGGATAACCTTGCTCAACTATTTTTCCTGATTTCATAATCAGTATCCTGTCGCACATAAAATTGATAACAGAAAGGTCATGGCTTATAAAGATCATACTCAAGTCTAAATCATCTCTAAGGTCCAGCAGCAAATTTAATATTTGAGCTTGCACGGATACGTCTAGAGCAGAGACACACTCATCACAAACTAGTAATTGTGGTTGTAGTGAGATAGCTCGTGCTATACAAACTCTTTGTCGCTCACCCCCACTCAGCTCATGAGGGTATCTGTCAACATGTTTTTCGGTTAGACCAACCTGCTTGAGCAGGCTTATAATTTTATCTCTTCTCTGCTTCTTGTCCATACTCGGGTAATGGATACGTAAAGCTATATCAATGCTTGAGGAAGTTTTCATTTTGGGATCAAGGGCGCCACCTACATCTTGGAAGATTATTTGTATGTCTTTCCTTAAAGTTCTCATCTCTTTTTTATCAAGGAGGAAAATGTTTTGCCCTTTAAATGAGACTGATCCTTTATCCGCAGACTCTAGATTTAGGATTAAACTGGCAAGTGTTGATTTCCCAGAACCTGATTCTCCTACGATGCCTAACACCTCGCCACATTTGAGATCCAAATTAATATTTTTGACAGCTTGGACTTGCGATGATGGTTTGCCAAATAGTCCTTTTTCGACTACATAAGATTTTGATAAATCTCTTACCTCTAGCAAATTTGAATTATTGAGTAGCACTTTCTGGCGCTCCAAAATTGATTGCAGTTCTATTGGTTTGAATAGATCGCTATTTATATCAACGTCATTCTCTAAATCATCGAAAGTAGGTAAGCGTTTAGATTTAGAGGTGATATTAGGTCTAGCGAGAAGTAAGGCTTTGGTGTAATTTGATTTTGGATTTGCAAAAATATCTAACGTTTTACCACGCTCTACAATCACCCCGTCTTTCATTACCACAACGCTATCCGCCATCTCAGCTATTACACCAAGGTCGTGTGAAATAAATATCATTGACATATTTAACTTAGACTTAAGAGAGTGTAAAAGTTGTAACACTGACTTTTGAGTAATCACGTCTAATCCTGTAGTTGGTTCGTCAGCGATTAATATGTTAGGGCTATTAATTATAGCCATAGCAATCATGCATCGTTGTAATTGACCACCAGATAGTTGATGCGAATAAGAATCTATTACTCTATCTGGGTTTTTAATTTCAACTTTTGATAGTAGATTTCGTAAATGGTTTTTATTCTCCGCACTCTTAGCATTATGTGTCTTAATTGCCTCTGTTAATTGCCTGCCAATCTTCTGGACGGGATTAAATGCAGCTAACGCTTGCTGATATATCATGCCGATTTTATTACCTCGATATGATGCTATTTGCTTTTCAGAGAGGCTCAACAAATCTGTGCATTGATCCTGATCGCAATAGATTGCAGAACCTCCTTTTACTTCGCCAGGGCTTTCTATAAGTTGTAGGATGGATAGCATGCTAACTGACTTCCCTGAGCCAGACTCACCTACGATGCCTAGGATTTCACCCTTTGCTAAATCGAACGAGATACCATCAACAGCTTTAACCTCCGTTGATTTAGTTTTAAAATAAGTTCTGAGATCACTTACTTCTAATATGTTCTGTACTATTGGGTCGATAACTATATTGGGATTTGTAGCTAAGTTAATTCAAAATATTATCGAATAAGCTTACAACTAGGGTAAATACCTATAATAGAAAGCGTGAAAATAATGTTAACACATATATAGATTCGTGTAATCTAAATGTGAGCTCGTCATAGTGTACAGAAGCTATAAAATCAAACCATGAAGAAACTGCTTAAACTCATCATATATCTATTTATCGGATTAGTCATAGCGATAGCACTCGCTGCCTACATTTTCAGTGGGCAACTAGAAGATCGTGTAAAAACAGAGATCAATAAGCAGGTAAATGCTGAGGTCGATTTTGCGGATGTGGGTGTAAGCTTCATCAAGAGTTTTCCCAATATTGGGATTACGCTAGATAATGTTGTAGTAGACGGGATTAATGAATTTAAAGGGAAGCGATTAGCTGATATTGAGGAGATAACTTTTAATGTTGATCTATCTACCATATTTAAATCATCTGATGCTATCAAGATTAATTCGTTTGAGATTAATAAGCCAATTATCAACATACTTGTAAATAAAGAAGGCAGTGCAAATTATGATATTGCTAAGCCTTCTGATGCGAATGGTGAGAGCTTTGATCTAAGGCTTAAATCATATGAGATCAATGATGGTGTCTTAAATTATACAGATTTGTCCTCAGGTTATTCTTTTATGAGTAGCGAGGTTAATCATGCAGGTAAAGGAGATTTCACTAAAAATATTTTTGATCTTGATACGGAGAGTTCTATCGGGAGGCTTACACCAAAGGTAAATGGTGTACAGGTGTTTTCTACTCTAGCTATTAATTTGGATACTGATATAAAAGTAGACCTTAACCAGAGTAGATATGAATTAGCTGATGCACTCCTGTCGGTTAATGATGTAAAATTAAAAACAAATGGATCTGTAGTTGCTGGTGCATCTACAACAGCTATAGATTTAGTCTTTACTACTTTCGAAAATGATATTAAATCTTTCGTCTCGTTGTTGCCGAATATGTACCAGGGTGATTTTAAGAATGCACAAGCTAGCGGAGACTTCAAGGTGAACGGTTTTATTAAAGGAAACTTATCTGCGAATAGTTATCCTAATTTTAAATTTGAAATGGATGCGAATAATGGAACATTCAAATACCCTGGGCTAAGCAGTACGATTTCTAATATCCTTGCTAATGTGAATATTGTAAATGATAGTAAAGATCTTAGCAGCTTAAGGATTGATATTCCTAACTATAACTTTAAAGTAGATGAATACTTTCTAGAAGGAAAAATGCAAGCTGATAATTTGTTGACTAACCCAAGATTTGATGTAGCAATGAAGGGTAACATGGACTTAGCAAAACTTAAGAACGCCTACCCTCTTAATGAGTTTGATAATGTGACGGGAACAATTGAAACAGATTTTAAACTTAAATCAAACCAGAGAGATATTGAACAAGGAAATTTTAATGACTTGGTATTTGATGGTTTTCTGAATGTAGAAAATTTAGTCATCAAAAATGATAACGCGCTTCCCATAGAAGCAAAATCTCTGATTGCTAAAGCAAATACTAAAAATGTAGATATCGAGTTTGAAGCTATTCAATATGGAGACACAGATCTTACAGGTACCTTTTTTCTCGATAATCCCCTTAACGTACTAACTGACGACTTACCGCTTAAAGGAGCTATCGTTTCAAAATCTAATAATCTAAACATTGACCAATGGATCAGTACTAATACTGATGAGCAAGAATCATTTAATGATCAAAATGTAGTATTGGCTGATATTATAAAAAGAATGGACTTTAAAGTCAATTCTGAAGCGGCCAAAGTAAAGTACGAAACTTACCCTATTGAGAATGGGATGCTAGATGGTGCTCTTAGAAATAACAGTTTAGAGATCTCGAAAGGTCTAGCTAAAATCAAGAGTAGTGATTTTAATTTATCGGGTAAGCTGAGCAGTATAGCAGAATATAGTTTTTACAATGATACAATGACAGGTAATCTGCAGTTAAACTCAGACTATGTAAAGTTCGAAGACTTCTTAGCAGAGGATGCATCTGGAGAATTAGAAGAATTTGTTTTAGTCCCTGAAAACCTAAACATCACTATTGATAGTAAAATCAAAAAACTAGATTACCAAAACATAGATATCACTGATGCTGCTGGACAAATTGCAGTAGTACCTAATGAGCTACAACTACAAAATTATAAAGGCAAAGTGTTAGGTGGAGCAATTACAATGGATGGGTTGTATAACACTGCGAATGCGGATAAGCCAAGATTTGCATTAAAGTATGACATGGGGAATATGCAATTTGACCAAGCATTTAATAAAATTAGATCTGTAAAGATATTGGCTCCAATAGCAAAATATATAGAGGGAGTATTCAATGGTAATTTAATCTTGGAGGGAGACCTTACTAAGGAGTTATTACCTGATTTTAATACACTTACGGGCTCGGGTTATTTAGAAACTTTAGAAGGTAAAATCACTGGCTTTAAACCAATTGAGAAAGTTAAGGAAGTAATCAAGTTTAAAGAAGTAAAGGACTGGACGATTAAAAATTCTAAAAACTGGTTTGAGATTAATGATGGTTTCGTCAAGATGGAGGACTTTAATCAAACGTGGAATGACATTGATTTTAAAGTCAGCGGATCTCATAAGATCAATCAGGATATGAATTATACTTTCAGAGCAAAAGTGCCAAGAGAGATATTAAATACTTCAGCTGCGAAAGTTGCAAATGAGAGTATTGATAAATTATTGGGAGCTATCAAAAAGGTAGGTCTTGATTTAGATGCTAAGTATTTTCTAGTGGACATAATTCTTACTGGAAATATACTGGACCCTAAAGTCGAATTTAAACCAATAGGAATCGATAATACTGAAGCCACTCTCAAAGAAGCTGCTACGGCTGCAGTTGAAAATAAAGTGCAAGAAGTAAAAGATAGCGTTAACACTAGAATCGAAGAAGAGAAACAAAAAGCAGAAGATAAAGCAAAAAGTGAAATAGATAGTATCCGTACACAGCTAGAAGACAAAACCGAAGAAGTGAAAGATTCTTTAATAACTATAGCTGAAGAGAAAGCAAAAGAAGCTATGGATAAAGCAAAAGAGAAATTCGGAGATGTATTAAAGAATACAGTAGACTCTTCATTTACCAAGGAGGCACAAGATTCTATCTTTAGTGATCTTGCAGACAAGACAGGGATTATTATCGGAGATTCCACAAATACTCAAATAGATAGTCTTAAAAAGAAATTAGAAAAGTGGAATCCATTTAAGAAGAAAAAGAAGGGAAACTAACGAGGCTTGTTCTTGCTTAAGGCAATTAAGTTTTTGGAAATGTCTTTACTAAATAGTCCAAAAATTCTATTCGCCATGCATTGTAATCATGCCCACAGATCAATTCTTTGAACTCAACTTCATAATCTTTTGATTTCAATTGGTCTCTAAATACTTTGGTATCATTTAGAAACCCGTGTTCATATCTTCCAGCAGCCATATAGTAACTAGTGGAGTTCTGAGATTTTGGTTGCAAGGTCCGTCCTAAATCATACAAACCTCCTGATGCAGAAAATGCAATTACTTGAGCATAATATTCTGGATTATCTACACTAGAATATAAACAAAATGCTGCGCCGTTTGATACTCCATAAATATATCTTAAACCATTCCAATCGTTCAGGCTGTTTTCAACAGCTTTAATCGCTTCCTGATGAAAATAACTCGAGTGATTCTTGAATCTTTCGTCATTGCGATTGTCATAAATATACTCAGTAGATCTATGCCAACTTGTGTGTATACCAGCTAGAATTATGGGTTCAATAATATTTGTTGAGATGAGATGATCAACATAAGGTGCGTAATAATTAACAGTCGAGCCATCAGTAAAATAAATGATAGGAGTTTTTTGATTTTTCGTCTCAGGAAGATAAAGAGTCAATTCCCTATTCTCTTTTAAGTATTTACTATCTAAATTTTTTGATAGTATTTCACCTTCTAAGTTTTGGTTCACTTTATAGGATGCATTTTTCTTTACGCCCTCCCAAATGAAATGGTGTTCCTTTGAATTAGGTTTATAATCTAAATTAACAAATGTATCAGCTGGGCTATTTTCATAAACTGCAATTTCATAACTAAACTTTGCACTATCAATACCTGGAATCTTAATCGAACCTATAAAATCACCATTACTGTTCTCCTTTAAGACCTGTTCTACAGCTTGAAACATTTTAAAGACTACACTATCTCCTACTCCTTGATATCGAATTTCTAAGAAATTTCCCTTAGTAGTTAGTGAATGACTTTGAATTTTTTCTTCGGCAGTTTTACATGCGAAGCTTATGGATAGAATAATACAAAGTAAGTGGTTAGTTATCCTCATCTGAATTATTTAGGTTTACCAATTAGGTAAGTCCCAATGCTTTTGCCATCCTTCTTTTGTCCTACTCCCTTTTCCCAGGAGTAATCAGATTTGTCAAGGCTAGATAATAGTTCATCTACATCATCCATGCTATACATGCGTGCATATGAGGCTTGGCCGTCCCATGCGAAGCAAAGTGGCACAATTGGAATTACATAAGTTAACAGCAATTGTGAAAGTCTCAATGGTTTTGAGAATGGCGTAGTCACTAAGGCCATTATAAATGTGATAATCAAACCTAACGGTAGAAACAATGCCCATATCAAAGTAGGTATTTTATTCTCTTGCATTTCAAAAATCAGAATTGGTTGATTGCTCTTTTGGGCTGACAGCAGAATAGCCTTTGCAGTATCAGGTGGCATATGATGAAAAGAGTTAATCATAGTTTTGATTCCCTTAGGTGCTTCATGTAGCTGGGTAGCGTCTAGTGATTGGTGATGATAAACTAGGTTTGGGTTTCCATCATTATTAAATCTTTTGATTGATTCTTGACTTGGATGTAGATCTGTCATAATAAAGTTTAAATCACCATGTTCTTGATCTTTTTTCAATAGACTATAAACCTCTGGAATAACTCCACCTGATCCAGATCCTAAGTCAACTATTGTTTTTTCATTTGTTTGATTTACTATTCTTTTGAGGAGAATACCAACTGCATCATCTAGCCCCATCCAGCTATTGAGCACGCTAAGACATCTAGTCATGGGCGACCTTATAAAATCAGGAAACCAAGAGAAATCTTCAAATTCAAAAAGTTGGACGCGTTTCATGACCTTAAATTAACAAAGTTCATTCTTATCCAGATCAATCAGTTATGCGAGTAGTTTTATTAAGCTTGTGTCGTTGGTCGAATAAACTATTTTCTAGCAATTCACTATAAAGAATTATGGTACTTTTATCAAATATTATATTGCGCCAATAAATGAATAAGCTATTTTTTATTTCGATCTGTATAGCCTTTCTTTGCTCTTGCAACGAAGAAGTGAAAAGAGAACCTATAACTGTGAATTATCCAACAACTGCTAAAACAGATTCAAGCCAAGTCTATTTCGGCACTGAGTTAAAAGACCCATATCGTTGGCTTGAAGATGATAGGAGTCCAGAAACTGAAGCATGGGTAGAAGAGCAAAATGTAGCCACCTTTGGCTATCTAGATAAGATTCCATATCGTAAAGCAATCAAAAATAGACTTGAAAAATTATGGAACTATGAAAAACTAGGGACTCCATTCAAAGAAGGAGATTATACTTACTTCTACAAAAATGATGGCCTTCAAAATCAATATGTAGTATATCGCCAAAAAGGTGATAGCGAACCAGAAGTATTTCTTGACCCTAATTCATTTTCTGAGGATGGCACTACTTCTTTAGCAGGATTAAGTTTTACTAAAGATGGCTCTATGGCTGCTTATATGATTTCTGAAGGAGGGAGTGATTGGCGAAAAGGATTAGTGATCGAAACAGCAACCAAAAGAATAGTAGAAGACACCCTTGTAGATATTAAATTTAGTGGTTTGTCTTGGAGAGGAAATGAAGGGTTCTATTATTCGAGCTATGACAAACCTGATGGTAGCGAGCTATCTGCCAAAACGGATCAACACAAAGTTTACTTTCATAAACTCGGAACACCACAGACAGAGGATGAACTAATTTTTGGAGGAACCTCTTCACAAAAACACAGATACATAGGAGTGAGCTTGACAGATGATGAGCGCTATCTACAACTTACAGCAGCCAACTCTACTTCTGGCAACAAGTTATATTTAAAAGACTTGCAAAATGCTAATGGATCATTTATTCCTATTGTTGAAGATGAGAAAAGTGATACTTATATCATGGAAAATGAAGGATCTACGCTTTATATTTCTACAAATCGAGATGCGCCTAATTCAAAGGTGGTAACAGTAGATGCAGGTAACCCAGGAGTTAGTAATTGGAAAGACTTCATCGCTGAAACTGAAAATGTATTAAGCCCCAATACAGGAGGAGGATACTTCTTTGCAGAGTATATGGTAGACGCTATATCCAAAGTATTGCAGTATGACTATGACGGTAAGCTTATTAGAGAAGTAAAGCTGCCTGGGGTTGGAAGTGCGAGTGGCTTTGGGGGTAAGAAAGAAGATGAAGAGTTTTACTTCTACTTTACCAATTACAAGACACCAGGATCGTCATTTAAATATAATGTAGAATCAGGTGACTATAAAGATTACTGGAAGCCAGATATAGATTTTAATCCAGATGATTATGAATCCAATCAAGTATTTTATACTTCGAAGGATGGTACAAAAGTACCTATGATTATTACACACAAAAAAGGAATAAAACTTAACGGGAAAAACCCAACACTTTTATATGCATACGGTGGGTTTAATATCAGTCTTACCCCTAGTTTTAGTATTGCAAACACAATCTGGCTAGAGCAAGGTGGAGTGTATGCCGTACCTAACATTCGAGGCGGCGGGGAGTATGGTAAGAAATGGCATGACGCAGGTACCAAACTACAGAAGCAAAATGTGTTTGATGATTTCATTGCAGCAGCTGAATATTTAATCGCGGAAAATTATACTTCATCAGATTACTTAGCGATTAGAGGCGGTAGTAATGGAGGATTGCTAGTCGGGGCAACTATGACTCAAAGACCAGATCTTATGAAGGTAGCTTTACCAGCGGTTGGTGTTATGGATATGTTGCGTTACCATACATTTACAGCAGGTGCTGGGTGGGCCTATGACTACGGTACTGCAGACGAGAGCAAAGAGATGTTTGAATACCTTAAAGGGTACTCACCCGTACATAATGTGAAAGCAAATACACATTATCCAGCAACCTTAGTTACTACTGGAGATCATGATGACAGAGTAGTACCAGCTCATAGTTTTAAGTTTGCAGCAGAACTTCAAGAGAAACAATCAGGCAGTAACCCTACTCTGATTCGGATAGAAACTAATGCAGGTCATGGTGCAGGAACCCCTGTGAGTAAGACCATCGAGCAATATGCAGATATCTTTGGTTTTACATTGTTTAATATGGGTTTCGATAAGCTACCTAATCCTGATGTGAATGATGATTTGAAGGGTTAATTAGTTATCTAAGAAATCCACCTTCACTGTGTATGACTTGACCTGTTATCCAAGAGGCATCTTCACTACACAAGAATGAAACTAGGTTAGCAGTATCGCTAGGTTGCCCTATTCTGACATTAGGAAATCGGGTGAATAGTTGTTGGATAATGATTAGTGCAAAGCAACTATCTCAATTATTAATTGAGATTTACTCGACACCAACATTCTTTTATCCTTTACGTTTTATAAATGCAATCTGTAATTGTATGATAAAACAACTCGCTCTACTTATTCTGATATCAATTACATTTCAAAATTCAACTTTAGCTCAAAGTGCTTTTAAAGGAGTGGTTATAGATGCTGATTCAGATGAACCTATCCAATACGCTAATATATTTTATAATGGTAATCAACGTATTGGTACGCTCTCAGAACGTGATGGCAAATTCGTGTTAAAAAATATAAAAGGATCAGAGAATGATACGTTAGTTATAAGCATACTTGGTTACAATACAGAGTACATTCCTATCGCTGGATTAGGAAGTGATGACCTCACATTACGTTTAAAGTTTGATGCTATAGAATTAGAAGAGATCTCCATTGTTGATCATACTTATCTTAAGAAACTACTGATAGAGGTTGTCGAACATATACCTAATAATTATCCGAATCAAAAACATCGTTTAACAGGCTACTTTCAAGAACAAAGTATAACTCAAGGTGAGTATTCTCATTTCCTTGAATCTTATTTGACAGTAG
>CALFUQ010000233.1 GCA_937929885.1 uncultured Saprospiraceae bacterium | reverse complement strand
CGCCTACTAATCTGGCCAACTAACTTATTGTCATCGTCCATAACCAATAGTCTCTTAAAAGGAGAAGAAATAAATACCGATGCTACATCCATAATATCTTGATCGATACTTATAGACTTCATAACATTAGACATATAATTAGAAACCGTGTCTGTGCTGGTTGGCAAACGGTTATAAGCATTTCCAAATAGAACATTGAGACAGTCTTTGTCATCAATTAAGCCTACCACTTGCCCTCGCTCATTAAGAACTGGTGCTCCTGAGATTCTGTTATCTAACAATGACTTAATGACTACATTAATATCTGTATCCTTAGTGAATGTTATTAAATCACGAGTCATATAGTCTTCTACCGATGGTATCTGCCTTGTAGTTTTATCGGTATCCTTGACGGCAAGTTTAGTTTGGAAATTTTTCATAAAATCAATTTTTGCTTCAACAAGAGAATATACTCTCAATTAAGATAAGCAAATAATTGCTAGAATGAGGAATTAAAAATCTACAAATTTCTCACTTCAGAATCTCCTCTCAACTTTTTACGAGTAAATTTAGCATCTCCTTTGTAATGAAAATAGCTATCTCCTTTAGCACTTAGATCAATCTCTCCATTAACGGTTAATGTAGCTTCACTATCTTCATTTAAATCAATATCTAAGTTATCTACTACAAACCTTAAGCCTTCAATTTTACTATCTTCATTAGCATCTACCCTCATAGTTTTAGCGCTTCCATATATATCAAGGACTGAGTCTTCATTTAAATCAACATCCAGATGCTCCACTTCTAAATTTCCTTCAAGTGTACAATCTTCATTAAGATTTATAGACAAATGATCTGCGTATAGTTTATCTTCCAACTCAATTACTACATCCTCCACGGCGCTAATTTCTGTCAATTTCTTTGCAGTGATATATGCTACTAATCGCTCTTTAGCTCCGCTCTTCCAACCATCACCACTTCGATGGCTGTAAGATTTAGTATCGATAATAAGTCTTGATCCTTCTTGTCTTACTTGGATCAATTCATGCAAATTTTCATTAGCTTCTATCTCAACTTTTTCTACCGTTTCAGAAAACCTAATGAAAACCTTGAAATCTTCACTTATTTCTATTTTATCAAAATCAGTAATATTCTTGGTTTCTTTGGTAATCGTCTCTGACAGTTTGATGTAATTATCTCCCCATTGAGCAGAAAGACTGAAAACGAATAATGCGAAAATCAAAGTAAGAATGGATTGTTTCATAGTATTTAATTTGAATTGTTGTATGATTTAAAGACTAAGCATTTTTCCAATAGTTGCATAAAATCAAAATGCTTAAATGATATTATCAAAAATCATCAACAGCAAAAGCATTATTAATCCAACTATTTAGAAGATTAGTCTATTAATAGTTCACCTTTCCTAATGAAATATTAATTTAACTCCAGTTAAATAATTAAGATACATCATGAATAAAATTCATCGCTTTATATCATACATCAACAACATCCAAATCTATAGTGCACTACTTTGGGCAGTTACAATTATACTTTGTTCCTATTATCATACGTCTGAGTTTTTATCAACTATACTCATAACTGCAGCAGGTTTTCATGTTGTTCTTATGTCACAATATAATAGACCAACAAAGCAAGACAGAGCCAAAAATGCGTGTTGATTGTTTAACTCATGACAAGTCATTACACATCAATTGATTTCAATTACATTGACTTAATATCGAGTCTCTTTTATAATTAATCTATAGAAATCATATTTAAATTAAAATTCATCACCAGGGGCGATAATTTACCCAAATTCATAGCATAAATCCGAAACATACATTTCTTTTTATTCGTAGTTTTATAGTCCTAACTGAATACAACTTTGCTAATGAAAAGAACTCTATCCTATATAGTTCTGATGAGCTTATTGCTCCTTCCTGTCCGTTCGCATGCTCAACTATTCGAATCCATAATTGAATTTCTTACCATTCACCCGAATGCAAAAGCTGTTGAAAAGGACAGTACTTTATATCCCGCAAAAGCTATCTTCACTCCGGTAGTTTCCTTTGCTCCAGAGACAAACCTAAGCTTAGGAGTCGGCATGAAAGGGCTTTTTAAAATGAAGGGTTCAGGAGCTGAAACCAGAACCTCCAACATGCCATTAACGGCACAGTACACTATTGAGAATAAATACTTATTCTTTTCAGGCTTCCAAATATTTTGGCCTCAAGAGCGATATATTTTAGCAGGTAATTTACGAGTACAATCATTCCCTAGCTTATTTTTTGGATTAGGCCAAAACACTCCTAAAACCAATGAAGAGGAATTTGCCTATAGCCAATTACTATTCGAACCAATCTTTGCTAAAAAGTTATTCTTGCCATATCTTTTCCTAGGAGGCGGAATACGATATAATAAGATTAGCAAAGTAGAAGCTTTACCAGATGGCTTACTAGAGAACTCAACACAAGAAGGAGCATTAGGATCAACTTCTGCGGGTGTGCAACTAGCTATGATTTACGACAATAGAGATAATCTGCTTAATGCTAAAGAGGGAGTTTACTTACAACTAACACATGGCTTCTACGGCACTTTGTTAGGTGGGACACAACAATTTGAGTTGACGCGATTTGATCTCAGATATTACACTCAACCACTTAAAAGTTCTTCAAGTGTATTAGCTTTTCAACTTCAGGCACAATTTAGCCACGGTGATACCCCCCTGCTAGAGCTAGGGCGTCTAGGAGGAGATGTCACTATGAGAGGTTACTTTGAAGGACGTTTTACTGATCGTCATCTCATAGCCACTCAAGTAGAATGGCGACAAAAAATAAGCCGACTCTGGGGCGTGACTGCCTTTGCAGGGTTAGGAGGAGTAGCGCCTACAGTTGACCAATTTAGTTTTGATTTTGTGCGTCCAGCTGTCGGGATTGGTATTCGATTTTTAGTAGACCCAGTGGAGGACCTTAATGTAAGGCTCGACTTTGGCCGAGGTCAAGAAAAACTTAGTTATTACTTTAAGATTGCTGAGGCATTTTAACCTCAATCAAGTAATGTCATAATTTTAGTTTCTTATATTTAGTTAAAACCAATAGATGAATATATCGAACATTGTTGCTGGTATTTGCAGTTTACTCTTCTTTATGATTGGAGCAGATAAGTTCCTCATGTTTTTGGAACCTCCTTGTTCCATAATGGATCAAATCTCTCCAATGGTTTGGAAAGGATTAGGTGTCCTGCAGGTTTTAGGAGGTATTCTGATATGGTTACCTAATTTCAGAAGACCAGTAGCTGGTTTCTTTTTCTGCTTTATGATGTTCTTTACATTCTATCATATTACATCAGGCACTTATGATATTGGAGGAGCTGTCTTTATGGCTGTACTACTAGCGTTGCTATTTTGGAATCCAAGTTTTATACGAGGTAAGCAAAAATCTGTTTAAGAGCTAAGTCACATTGACTGCAGATATGCCATCTTGAATTAATTGCCCAACTTCGGGATTTTTCTTCTTTAAAGTAGCCAAGGATTCAAAGATTTCAGAAACTTGTTCTAGGTTATGACTTACTGCTAATTCATAAAGCTCAAGCAAGATTAACCACTCATCCTTGTAATCTGATAGTACTGTTTTGACAATAGAAAAGAGTTCATCATTTCCTATCTCAATATTTCTAATTTGCCTAATCTTCTGATAGATTTCTTGCCTAACATCTGTTAAGCCATTAGCACTATGATCAAGGATTGGCTCCGTCATACTATGATCAGTCAAGTCAAAAGAGGTGAGATCCGCTGGCCCAGCAAATGCAGACACAACCTTCATCCCAATCGCTAAATGATAGATCCCTCTTTTAGGATGAAAGATTATTCTATCCCCATTTGCAACGGTACAATTTTGAAGAGCTATTAACATGATTTTACCATGGATATTTCTAGTACCAGTTTGCACCTTCCCTTTCACGATAATATTACCTTCAAACACAAGTTCTACATCTTTGCCTTCGATAATATTATAAGCTTGCAGGTCTCGCGGAGACATATCTTCTATCGACAGATTGATACCTTTTAACCTACCTAATGCAGTACCAAATCCATCTGGATGATGATTGACACTTTGCCCGATCAACTCTCTTTCTCTATAACTCAAAGCCGTGGGACCAGAAGATTGAACATAAGCAGGTTCCGATTTTTCATTGAGAATCACCTCTGAGAACAATCCTGATATTTGCAAACCAGTCGACAACTCGATTGTACCGAGTTGTTTAGAATTTATCAATCGCTCTACCCCCACCTTGCCACCTATCCGAACTGCCATTGTATTTGCGAATTGTTCCAAGACTTCGCTCAAATAAGCAAATGATGGTGTAACAAAAAGTTGTGGTTGTGGCTTAGTAACATCAAACGATTGTTGAGCAGCACTGATGGAAAAAGGGATTTTATCTACTTCATCAGACATACACCACTTACTCTCTCCTATCGATGACAATAATCCAGCACCATAAATTTTAGGATTATCAACCTCCCCAATCAAACCATACTCTATCGTCCACCAGTGAAGGTTTTTGATAAGCTGTAGTTCTGATGGGTTTGTCATCGCATCCTGTAATTCGACAATCTTACTCTCTAACTCCTTGATCTTAGCAGCACTAGTATTAGATTTTTCTTTTAGTGAAGCAAGGCTCCTTACTGCTTCAAATAGCTGCCTGTCTTCATCAGATGAGATCGCTTTAGCTCCTAGCTCGCCAAACCTACGCAGGTATGCTGAGTACTCAGGAATAGCAACTAGTGGAGCATGACCAGCAGACTCATGGAGTATGTCTGGTGTGGGTGTGTATTCGATATTTTCTAGCATCCTAATATCAGATGCGATTACTAAAACATTATATGCCTGAAACTCCATAAATGCAGCAGAAGGTATCAAACCATTGACTGCAACTGCTGCCCAACCTATATCTTGAAGAATCCGATTCATCCCGTACATACTAGGAATCTCATCCATACTAATCCCAGTCTTGCCTAATCCCTCTAAATATGAATCATGCGCGACTGTAGGTAAGAATGCAGCATTTTTACGCATAGCATATCGCCAGACAGCTTGATCCTCAGGTGTATAGTGATCATAATTCTGAGGCATGATATACTGCCTTAAATGAGCAGGCAATTTATCCAAAACAGGATTTGATATGTATTTAGGAGTCGCCATTTAATAATGCTGCGCTGTTAATCAGGGTACAAATAGCAGATTGAGTATCGCCATTATTAAGTTGTTGCTGAGCAAGACTATGAAGCCTCTTTAAAATTGATTCTTGATCTTGTCCTTTCAGATCATCCTTGATGGGATCAAGATATTTTTCCATGTTGGCTATTAATTCTTTTTCATTAGGCAAACTATCTGTGTTACCCAATCTCCCTAAATCATTTCCTGTCAGCACTTTACTAGATTGTACATGCCCTGGCAAACTATCTACACCTATGCCTTTTGTCTGAAGAGGTTTCGGAATAGTAAACAATGACTCTGAAGTACTCCTAGTGTACCAAGCCCCTCCCATACGTGCAACTAAATCTAAAGTGGTAGTATCAAGTTTACCTTGACTATCTAGATATTTATTTTGAATGTGAATTTTTACAACTTCACATATGACCAAGTTACCCCCGCCAGGGCCATCACCTAATGCTACAACTTCATTAACAATACACTCAAATGAAACAGGTGACTCCATTACTCTTGGAGGTTTGATCTTATCACTCTTTAAAGGTGTTAGCCCTGCTTTGACGAACTCATCGATACCTTTTGCATAAGCTGTACTTGCAAGAGACATTTGCTCGACAATAGCATAGTTTACTATACTAATGCTTACCTCTTTGACTTCTAGTACATTATCTAAAGTGTGCTTAGTAGTATTATCTCGCCCACTCCTCGCTGGAGAGAAAATCATAATCGGCGGACTAGAACTAAACACATTAAAAAAACTAAACGGACTTAAGTTTACCTTACCCGATTCATCTACTGTACTCGCAAAACAAATAGGTCGCGGAGCAATAGCAGTAATCAGAAATTGATGAACTTGCTGCTGGCTAAGGTCCTTCGGATCTAAAGACGTAAACTGAATTTCGCTCATTATAGTGATGGTAGTATTTTTGCGCTTACTTCTCCGAAACCTACTCTTACTCCATCTTTCTCAGCTGCGCCTTTTAGCGTGATCGTATCATGATCTTCAATAAATTTTCTTTTAACACCATCATTAAGTTCTAGGGTTTTTGACCCAGCCCAAGATAGCTCTAGCATTGAGCCATAGGAAGTTTCATCCTTTCCTGAGATAGTACCTGATGCCATCATATCCCCTACCTTTACATTACAGCCATTGACTGTATGGTGAGCTAGCTGCTGATGCATATTCCAGTACATGTACTTATAATTAGAATTGCTGATTACATTATAAGCTCCATCTTGAGGAGTGAGCCCTACTTCTAAGGAGATGTCATAATTAGCCAGTACTTTCTGCTCTAAGTATTCTAATACTTCAGGTTCTTGAATAGGCCCCTGCACTTTAAATGGCTCTAACGCTTCCATTGTAACGACCCATGGTGATATGCTTGATGCAAAACTCTTACCCAAGAATGGGCCAAGCGGAACATACTCCCACTTCTGAATATCCCGAGCTGACCAGTCATTAAAAAGTACCATACCGAAAATATGCTCGTGCGCATTTTCCATTGTTATACTTTGCCCTAGCTCCGTAGGTTTACCAATTATAAACGCCATCTCTAATTCAAAGTCTAATCTTCTTGATGGACCATAGACTGGAGCATCTGCTCCTTTTGGCTTGGTCTGTCCTTTAGGTCTGTGTATATCATGACCACTTACAACTATCGATGATGCGCGCCCATGATACCCTACTGGCAGATGTTTCCAGTTAGGCATAAGTGCGTTTTCTGGATCTCTAAACATGGTACCTACATTGGTTGCATGTTCTATACTAGAGTAAAAGTCAGTATAGTCTCCAACTTGCACTGGCATATGCATCGTAACTTCTGATTGCTTGATAAATACTTTAGATTGGTTACCTAACGGCGAACTATCACTCTTGATCCACGCTTGTACTTTCGTTCGTAGCTTATTAGTAACTTGTTTGCCTTGAGCTATCAGATTATTCAATGTTGATTGCTTGAGCAATTCTGGATCTATATCAATTATACCTGCCCTGAGTAACTCTAGCAAATCTATTACATGATCGCCAATTGCCATTCCTACTCTTGGTTTTATACCTTCTGTAGAAAATATTCCGAATGGAAGATTGTGTTCTGAAAAATCTGAGTTGCTTGGTATCTCTATTTGCATACGATCTTAATTTAATTTTAGGCTATCCAAGAATTGTAGTACTTCCCATCATCTATCTTCATCGCCTCTTCAGTAATCATTAGTGGTTTAAACGTATCTATCATCACGGCGAGCTCAGCAGTCTTTGTCTGACCTATACTTGCTTCATAAGTGCCAGGATGTGGGCCGTGCGGGATTCCTGATGGATGGAGTGAAATATGCCCTGGAGCAATATTAGTCCTACTCATAAAGTCACCATCTACATAATATAACATCTCATCAGAATCTATATTAGAATGATTATAAGGTGCAGGGATAGCTTTAGGATGATAATCATAAAGTCTAGGGCAAAACGAACAAATCACAAACGCCTTAGTCTCAAATGTCTGATGCACAGGAGGTGGCTGGTGGACTCTACCTGTGATCGGTTCGAAGTTGTGGATAGAAAAACCATAAG
Organism: uncultured Saprospiraceae bacterium; assembly: GCA_937929885.1. Lineage (GTDB taxonomy): Bacteria > Bacteroidota > Bacteroidia > Chitinophagales > Saprospiraceae > CALFUQ01. The sequence goes on along the minus strand of CALFUQ010000233.1, from coordinate 18,098 downwards.
GGTAATTATACCCATCCCAACCCACGACATCGAATGGATGGCTCGCATACACTAGGGAATGTAACATTCCTTCTTTCTTAATCTTAATTTCAAATTCGCCGAGTTCGTCATGAGTCTCTAAACTCTGCGGAAGTTTATAATCTCTCTCGCAGTAAGGAGATGACTCTAGCAGCTGCCCAAACCAATTACGATATCGCTTAGGTGTGTAAATAGGATGAGCCGACTCTGCATATAGAATCCTATTATCGTCTCCGTCAAATTGTATCTGATAGATCATCCCTCGCGGAATAATCAGGTAGTCTCCATACTCAAACTTAATGCTACCCATAAATGTTTTGAGTATCCCACTACCTTTATGGATAAATAGCATTTCATCGGAATCTACATTTTTGTAGAAATATTCAGACATAGATTTTCGAGGAGCAGCTAGGCCTATAATGACATCACTATTGACCATGAGATCTTTCTTAGAAGCTAAGAAGTCGTCCTCTGGGGCTACATCAAATCCTATTAATTTTCGAGAGGTAATATTCTTTTTTACAGCGATTTTAGGAGTGACATCTACGGCTTCTCTGATTTCACTTACTTGAGTTGGTCTATGCGTGTGATAAAGCAACGAAGACATTCCCTCAAATCCAATCGTACCAAAAAGCTGCTCATAATACAATGAACCATCTGGCTTAGTGAACTGGGTATGACGTTTAGGAGGTTTGTCCCCTAGTGTGTGATAAATTGGCATAGGTCAAATTATTTTAATTCAAAATAACCATATAATATTTATACTAATAGTTTGTTTACAGACTAAAGAGTCCCTCTTAATTCCTGCTCTCTTTCTATCGCTTCGAATAGTGCTTTGAAATTTCCTTTACCAAATGAGTTAGCTCCTTTGCGCTGAATAATCTCAAAGAACATAGTTGGTCTTGGCATTACTGATCTAGTAAATATCTGTAGTAAATAACCTTCATCATCACGGTCTACTAAGATACCTAACTCATTTAGCGATTCGATATCTTCATCTATCTTTCCTACTCTGGCTTGTAGTGTATCATAGTAAGTTGACGGAATATTTAAGAACTCAATTCCTCTACTCCTAAGATTTTTAACTGTAGTAATAATATCATCAGTTGCCACTGCTACATGCTGTACACCTTCCCCCTCATAAAAATCTAAATACTCTTCGATTTGAGATTTTTTTAATCCTGCCGCTGGCTCGTTGATTGGGAATTTAATTCTGCCATTCCCATTACTCATTACTTTACTCATGAGTGCTGTATACTCAGTAGAAATATCATTATCATCAAAAGAAAGAATCTGCTTAAAACCCATTACCTTCTCGTAAAACTCTACCCACCTATTCATCTCTCCTAATGCAACATTACCGACCATATGATCTACATACTTTAAACCTACAGATTCAGGGTTGTAATGAGGGGTTTTCCATTCCTCGAATCCAGGCATGAAAACGCCATTATAATTTTTCCGCTCAGTGAACATGTGGACCGTCTCGCCATAAGTATAAATCCCTGATTGCACAACTTCACCATCTTTATCAGTTGTAGTAAAGGGCTCCATATAAGATTTAGCTCCTCTTTGCATCGCAGTCTCATAAGCATACGTTGCATCGTCTACCCATAACGCAATCACTTTGACGCCATCGCCATGTTTATCTATGTGCTTTCCTATTTCTGTTCCACTTTTAAGTGGAGAAGTCAGAATTAGCCTAATCTTATCTTGTGCAATTACATAACTCTCTTTATCCTTAAGTCCTGTTTCTAAGCCAGCGTATGCTAAAGATTGAAAACCAAAAGCAGACTTATAAAAAAGAGCAGTTTGCTTAGCATTACCCACATAAAATTCTAAATAGTCGGTGCCGTTTATAGGCATGAAATCTGTGTCGGTGCTAGGTCTGTTTATAGTTACTGACGTATTCATATTGATTGAATTATAATGTGATTTAATTCCTTACTTACATTATAATATATGCATTCACTCTATCATTATCTTATAACATAGAATAATATTACTTTTAATTACTTATATTAGAATAATATTATTTCGCAATCTAGATTTTCTTATTAATAGAATAATAATATTCTTCCTCTAACTAGCACTTCACTAAAACCAAAGAGATGCAGATCCTCGATGAAATCGACAAACAGATACTTAACATCCTACAAACAAATTCTAAGCGGACGATCAAGGACATGGCTGAGCAACTAAATCTATCCACAACACCAGTCTTTGAACGAATAAAAAGGATGGAAGCTCAAGGGATAATTTCGCAATACGTGGCGCTTGTTGACCCAAATAAAATAGACAAGAAACTTAGAATATTTGTGGAGATCTCCGTCTCTGATCATTCTATGAAATCGATAGAAAAATTTATTTCACAAATAATAAAGTACAAGGAAGTTATAGAATGTCATCATGTAACTGGTGACTCCGATTTCTTAATTGTCATCGTTACTAAAGACATAGAAGCCTACAATGATTTTATAACACGCAAATTATCTAAGGTCCCAAACGTAGGCAAGGTGCGGAGCTCTTTTTCTCTTTCGGTTAAAAAGAAAACAACGGCATTACATATTAGCTAAGCTTACTTATCTTAATCTTTATTTATGGGTTTAATAGAATTTAGTACTATGACTTAACCTACATTAATATTAAATAAATAACCGACGAGTGCAGTAAATCCCATCGCAGCCGTCCCCCAAAATGTGATTCTTAAAACTGGTTGTAAGATTTTAGTACCTCCCGTTTTTGCAGAAGTAACCCCTAAGACTACTAAAAAGATAATTGCAAAAATATATTGAAGGAGCACCATACTTTGCACTGGAGCAAATATGGAAACTAACATTGGCATCATACCTCCTGTTACAAATGCCGCACCTGACGCCATAGCTGCTTGTAGTGGGTTAGCTTGAGTCGCTTCATTAATACCTAACTCATCTCTAATATGCGCTTCTAGTGCATTATGATCGGTAAGCTTGACTGCTACACGCATCGCAAGTTCTGGATCTAAGCCTCGTGATTCATAAATCTGGGCGAGTTCTACGAGTTCCATCTCTGGCATATCGATCAGCCCATCTTTCTCTCTTTTGATATCAGCAGTCTCTATATCTACTTGCGAACTCACTGACACATACTCTCCTGCTGCCATAGAAAGCGCACCAGCGACAAGCGCAGCTAATGAAGCTAAAACAATAGGATTACGAATATCACTAGCCGCTGCAACTCCTATTGCTACGCTAGCAGTAGATAATATGCCATCATTAGCTCCTAGCACCGCTGCACGCAACCAATTGCTTCTATTTAAATAATGTAACTCTGGCATTATAAAAGCAAAGGTAACAATCTAATAAGTGTTTTGATTCACTATCATCTATAAATACTAAACATTAGTTTAATCAATACTGCCCATTTCCAGCTGCTCGATCTTTTTATTTGTTTGAGTTCTTAGGAGGTTGAGTTGATACTTATACTTGAGGAGGTGTGCAAGGTTGTTTGTTTCCATAGGATCAATTTCGAGATCATATAATTCCTCTACTTCTGGATGGTCTATGTATCTAATGTATTTCCATTTTAAAGTACGTGTTCCTTCACTCTGAGGAATATAATTATTATTAAAGTGATGCTCACAGTGAAAGGAGCTCCTTGGTGGCTTAGTATCCTCTATAGTTCTTGGACAAAGGCTTCGACCTTGTAGTGCAACAGGCATAGATATACCCGCATAATCTAAAATCGTAGGTGTTATATCAATATTTAGAGCTAATTCTGTTTTAGCAGTATCTTTTACCATAGGATCATAGATCATTAATGGTACTCTAAGAGAATTATCATACATAAGCCATTTACCAGCCAAGCTTCGTTCTCCTAAAAAGTATCCATTATCTCCCATCAAAATAATGATAGTATTCTCTGCTAAATCCAAATCTATCAATCGTTTTCTTAGACGCCCAAGATTATCATCAATTGTACTAATCATCCGATAATATCCTTTGACCATTCGCTGATATTTTTCTGGAGAATCATATCGCCAGTGCCATCTCATCCTACTTATGGTAGAGCTATCCTTCACAAAACCTGGTAAAGCCTCTAAAAACTCTGGACCATTCAACTTAGGTGCTGGAATAACTACATCCTCATAAAGATGATCATTACGCTCTGGCCAAAAATACTGCTGGATACTTTCATCGTCAGCATGCGGTGCATTATAACTTATCGAAAGGCAAAAAGGCTTCTCTTCCTCTTGTTGATCTAAGAATGCCAATGCATGATTGGTTGTAAGATCCGTAAGATGAATATGCTCTTTACCTCCAGGCCCCTGCAATCTAAAATATCCGTCTGTTCTAGCAGTCCAGATCGTATCAAAAAGTATGGTGTCTCTCCTATCTTCCATATTAACTCCCAATTTCCCAAAGAATCCTGTTTGGTAGCCAGCATCCTTAAGCAACTGGGGATAAGAAACATCTAAGTAAGTCGATTTAAGTGGCGGTGTCCCAAAAGTATAATCGTGTGTACGCTCATACATTCCTGTGAGTATGCTAGCTCTGCTCGCTGCACATATAGGCGAAGTCACAAAGGCATTGTGAAAGTAAGTACTCTGTGATGCAAGTGTATCCATATGGGGTGTGTAGATAATATCATTACCTGCATGACCTATAGCATCCCATCGCTGATCATCTGTGAGTATAAATATGATATTGGGTCTATCGTCATTTTGTGATAAACACAATGTGACAAATAAAAGAAATAAGGAACAAAAAGCCAATCGTTTCATATGTCTCAAGCTTTAGAAGTCTAAAAGCTAGGATTAGACTAATCCAAAAAACCCTGCACCCCTAACCAATCTCCAAATCGCTCAATCCAATTATCGGTCGGTAGATTCTGCGTACGCATCCCAAATCCATGACCACCTTTAGCATACATGTGTAGCTCTGCTGGCTTGCCTGCATCTATCCATTGTTGATACAACTTTACACTCGCAGGAGCGAGACCTAATGGATCATCCGTCGCACACAATGAAAACATTGGCGGAGCATCTACTGGTACTTCCTGATGAGTCAGGACATTCATCCATGCATAAACAGGACCTATAAAATTAGGTTTGTTTTTAGGACCATAAGTGTAGGTAGCTCCCATAGTCACAGCACCACCTGCAGAGAATCCCATGATCCCTATTTTATCTTTTGCAACACTATACTTAGCAGCATTATCTCTTACGTGTTGTATGGCATTCAAGGCATCACTTACAGCCGATGGCAATATCTTCTTGGCCCTAATTTCTACTTCAGCTCCCTCATTCATTATATCTGCAGTGCCATCTTCACCTGTCGGCACCAATCTATATTTTAACACAAACGCAGTAACACCTTTCTTTGCTAACCACTTGGCTACATCAATTCCTTCGCTATTTATAGAATGAGCATACAACCCACCACCAGGACAGATCACTACTGCAGTTCCATTAGGTGTTACGGGTCGATAAACTGACATCGTTGGTTTAGAGACGTTTGTCACAACTTCCGTTTCCCAAACCTTAGAGTAGAATTGTTTCTCTGGATTACTCCATTTAGTACCGTTATCTACAGTGATTGGTAGTTGTATAATTTCTTGAGATATCACTGGAGCTATTGGAAATGTGCAAGCTATTAGAATTAACAGTTTATATACTATATTCATTACTAAGTTTTGTCTAAAATAATGAAATAATAACTGCTATGCTTATGCCTTTGAACCCATGTTGGGCATACTGTATTTGGCGCACATAATGAGTAAAAGAAGCCTTCGAATTAAGACTCCTTGAAAGAATAATTTATAGTAACTATAAAACTTTAACCGCTAAAGCTATAGGACCTTTAGGACCATTGCCGATCTCGAAACTTACCTTACTAGATTCTTTGATCTCTCCAGTTACATTTTCTATATGCACAAAAACACTATCACCAGTATCCTTGTCTAATATGAAGCCATAGCCTTTTTCATCATTGAAAAACTTAACGACACCATCTCTGATCTTACTCATAGGCTCGCCAGGAATAGACTTAGGTGTGCTGATGTGAATTTCTTCCAGACTAACTTTTTTCTTCTTAAGAGGATCTGGTGGCGTATCTTGCAGATTTCCGTCCTCATCAACATATTGAAATTCAGGTTGCTTACTATCCTCTAATTTCCTTTGTTGCATTTTCTCCCTCTTATCCTTCTGCTTCTTTCTTCTTTTCTTTTCTCTTTCTTTTTTATTAAAACTGTCTGCCATGTAAGTATTTGGTGATTGATATAGATTGCAAAGAATATTAAAAATATCTTCTGCTTATTTAAAGAACCAAAAATACTTAAAAAAGTTCCAGATTGAAGCGGAGTGCTTAAAATTTGCGCTTATCAAGTCAAATGAGCTTAAGAAATGTCCACACTACCCTAACATTTGGTGCTTTTGAGCCTTTTCTACAAAAAAATGCAAATAATATTATCTAGCGGCTAATGCTCTATCGATATGAGGTACAACCCTCATCTTAATATGCTCTGCTGCTCCTGGTCCTGTTGAACCTCCATTGATTGCATGAATTATCTCACCTTGTGGATTTACAAGGAAAGTCGTCGGGAAGCCCCACATGAACATAAATTCATTATTGATAAGTGATTCCGCGGCGGAAATATGATCAAAACTCCATGGGTGCTTGTCTAAAAATTTACTTGCTTTCTCTTTACCATCACGACAAATCGAGATGAAGTTTAATTGGTCGCTTCCATATTTATCTACAATATCATTAAAGCCTGGTATCTCTGCTATACATGGCTTGCAAGTCGTAAACCAAAAATTGATTAAAGTCAGTTTTCCTTTGAGTGATTCGTTACTTACTTTCTTACCGCTTACCGTAGTCGCTTCAAAATCAGGCAGCTGATACCCAACCAAACAATCAGGCATCGATCTAGCTGAACCCTTAGTCTTCAACATATCATCAAAAACTGCTTTGCAATGTGCAATCCCTTCTGGATAATTAGAATTACTTTGCTCTAATGAATTAGCTGTCTCCGCTACCTCCTTTATCGTTCCTGACTCCTTAGGAGAGCACCCAACAACAAAGAACAATGATATAATCAAATACTTAATTAAACCAATAGGCATCTTAAACTAGCTTTGTTTTGAAGAACTCTAACGTCCTTTCCCAAGCCAATGTTGCCGAGTCTTTATCATATCGAGAAGTGGTATCATTATGAAACCCATGATTAGCTGCTTCATATATATGAGCTGTATATTCCTTTTGATTGGACTTTAATTCACTTTCGTAATCTGGCCATCCTGCATTTACACGCTTATCTAATTCTCCAAAATGTAAGAGTAAAGAAGCATTGATAGCAGGCACATCTTCTGCTGATGGTTGACCACCATAAAACGGCACAGCTGCTAAAAGATCAGGCACCCTTACTGCCATCATATTGGATATCCAACCACCGAAACAAAATCCTACAACACCTACCTTCCCATTGCATTCAGGATGTTTCCTTAGATACTCAAATGCGGCTATAAAATCTTCTAGCATTTCTTGTTTATCTCTTTTACGCTGCAGCACTCTACCATCATCATCGTTACCTGGGTATCCACCCAATGGCGACAATGCATCTGGAGCTAATGAGATAAAACCACCCAGACATGCCCGACGTCCTACGTCAGCTATATAAGGGTTAAGCCCTCTATTTTCATGCACCACAATTATTCCTGCCAACTTTCCTTTTGCTTTTGCAGGCCTCGATAGCTGACCACTAATCTCACCACCTCCTTTAGGAGATTTATATTCAATGATTTCTGTATTTAATCTAGGATCATCTGCCTGCACTTGAATCTTAGATTTGTAATCAGGCATAAGCGATTGCAGGATTGCAGGAACCGTCAAGCCTCCAACAGCAAACATGGATATCTTGTCCATAAATTGGCGACGGTCTAATTTATTATGTGCATAGTCATCATATAGATCGTAGATGTCTTGACTTAATTCTTGCTTTTTCATTTTAGTAAGATTCTTAGTTAGAATGAATTACTTGCTTTGTTTTTTAAACTTAAACCTATAGTATAACTGACTTATTAAAACGTAAATACAACCTATAACCACTCCCCTTATCATTGCGTACAACATAGTCACATCTTGTTTAAAAAGGAAATCTAACAACAACCCAAAAAAGAAGAATACAATAATCATCCTAAATAATAATCCTGCGATCTTCATTATTAATCTAGTTTCAAAATTCTTAACTAATACCCCATCACTTCCCCATCAGGTCTCCTTGGATCGGATGAGCCGAATATCAATCCATCTCTGAGCATGATTGTCTGAGTACTGCCCATTGCACTTCTATCTTGTACTTCATAATTTTTTTCTCTAAGTAATCTCTGTGTATCGTAACCTATACCTTTCTCTATGTAAAGCTTTTCTGGGTACCACTGATGATGAATCCTAGGAGCGTTAGAAGCTTCCGCAACATTCATATCATGATCTATTACATTTAGAATTACTTGCAATACAGTTGTAATGATTCTACTTCCTCCAGGGCTACCTGTTGCGAAATATGGTTTACCATCTTTGAATACCATTGTAGGAGTCATACTACTAAGTGGTCTCTTGCCCGCCTCTACAGCATTAGCATCACCACCTAGCAGCCCAAACGCATTTGGTACACCTGGCTTTGCGGAGAAGTCATCCATCTCATTGTTTAATAATATCCCAGTTCCCTTAGCTACGATTCCTGTACCAAAACTAAAATTGAGCGTATAAGTATTCACCACAACATTACCAGCTGCATCCACTACGGTATAATGTGTAGTCTCATCACTCTCATAACCTTGAGGCTTTCCAGCTTTTATTTTTTCAGAAGGAGTAGAACTCCAACGATTAACTTTGCCTGCTATATCATCAGCGTAAGTCTGAGAAGTAATCCCCTCTACAGGTACATCCCAAAAATTAGGATCACCCAAATGCTCGCTCCTATCGGCATAGGCATATTTCATCGCTTCTGCCATTAGATGAATGGTCTCTGCAGAGTTATGACCGAAATAGGAAATCGGAAAATTCTTTAAAATATTGAGCATCTGTATAATGTGTACGCCTCCAGAACTCGGCGGCGGCATAGAGCAAATATCATATCCCTTATACTCTCCCCACACTGGCTCCATCTCTTCCACCTTATAGTTTTTAAGATCTTCCATAGTTACAAGGCCTCCATTGTTTGCCATATCTTTTGCTATTCGCTCTCCTATCTCACCTTCATAAAACGCCTTGGGGCCTTCCTTTGCAATCTTCTTTAATGACCACGCGAGATCTTTTTGCTTTAATATTTCTCCTGCTTTATAAAACCCTCCATTAGGCTTATAAAATATCTTAGCAGTCTCTGGCCACTTACGCATCCGCTTATCCATCGATTGCAGGATAAGAGCAAGTGTATACGTAATCTCAAACCCTTCTTCTGCCTGCTTAATCGCTGGGGCCATTACTTCCGCTAAAGACATGGTACCATAAAGCTCCAAAGCTCGCACCATACCTGCCACACTCCCAGGCACTCCTGAAGCCGGATACAAAAATTTCACCTTCTCTTGATCAACATTTCCATCTTCATCTAGATACATATCTCGATGAGATTTTGCTGGAGCCATCTCTCTATAGTTTAATGCTTTCGTTTCTGCACTCTTGGCGTCATGAACTATCATAAAACCTCCACCTCCTAAGTTACCTGCTCTTGGTAAGACAACTGCTAAACTAAACCCTACTGCCACTGCAGCATCGATAGCATTACCACCTGCTTTTAGAATATCTAAGCCTGCTTTAGTTGCTAATTTATGTTGTGTCGCTACCATCCCGTTTTCGGCTACTAGCGGATGATGGATCGACCCTGTAGTATAAATAGCCTGTTGTGCACTAAGACTTACTGTTAATAATAAGCATACAAACAAGCATGTGAATATTGATTTCAAATTCATAATTTCTGATTTGGCTTCCAATATCGCAAATGGGAATTTCAAAAGCAAACAGAACTCCTTATGATTCCATTTAACTGAAAAAAGCGGCAGGATACTCAACTTTTCCTGAAACACCAGCCAAACTATTCTCTTTCAGCTCCATTATCATGCAATTTTCTGGAGGCGAGTTAAAAGGAATTACTATATCATAATCAGCACATTGTTTGTATCCGAAGCGAGGATAATACGATGCATGACCTAGTAAGATTACAGAGCCATATCCTAAATCTTTGGCAATCATATGTGCTTTATTAATTAGTGCTGATCCTACACCCTTCTTTTGATATGTTGGCAGCACACTTACTGGAGCGAGGGTAAGCGCAGAAAACGTTTGATTCTTTCTCTTTCTTATCAATACTTTTGTAAGTAAAATATGTCCCACAATCTTTTCCTCGCATAATGCGACTAAAGAAAGCGCTGGAATAAATGCAGATGACTTTCTAAGTCTGTTTACCAAATTTTGCTCGTCATTATTACTCTTAGGCATATCAGCAAAAGCAGATTTTGTCACTTTAAAAACAGTGTCATAATCTGATTCAGTCTCTTGTCTAATTTTAATCTGCAAATCCGCCATTGCCTAATCATTTATCATAATAGATCCTGAGACCTTATCATGTATCGCTTGTCCATAATTATTAGAATGTATAGTGAGCAAAGAGATCCATCCTAAACCTATCTTGAAAAAGTATCTAACTAAAGATTTAGGAAAACTAATATTCTTAGCTCTACCGTTTAATCCTTCTCCTGAAAATTCAGAAACTTTTAAACCCATAATCTTCTGACCTAAGGTCTTATTGATAGAAGTCATCAAAGGCTCGTACAATAAAACCACCCCTAACATAATCCCTCTCACAAGCCCAGACTTAATATCTAAGCCATTAATTATCATGGAAAATAAATACGCGATTAGAAGGATCATCATAGAATCAATAAGAGTGCATTTAATTCTACTTATTAGGCTAGGCTTATGAAAAAGTGGTTGCACTTTCAAACTAGTATCATCAAGTAAATCATGACCGTTATCTTCTTGTGGCATTTACTTTTGTGAAATTATTAAGCTCTATAAACTCTGCTGTAGGATACTCTTGAGATAATTAAACTAATTATCGCTACGATAGAAAACATAGAACCTCCATCCTCCGCAACTTGGTGCGCAACTAAAGCAAGTACAGCATCAATTAAAAATCCAGCATATGCCCACTCCATCAACATCTTAGATTGCTTAGTCAATATTGCAATGATGCCAAGCACCTTAGCAATTGCTAATGGGATCACGATATAAGAGGGATATCCCAAGGAAGTGAAAAACCCTCTCACCATTTCTGTTTTAGTGAAATACATGCTTGCAGAGAAAGCGAAAACGCCGCACATCACTATAGTTGAAATCCAGTATATAATCTTGTTTGTGTTCATACCATAAGTATATTAAAGTCTAGGACAAGGTAGTATTAAGATTATAGATTAAGCTATTTTTGTAGCGTGAAAACTATCTTACTGATCCTGCTTTGCATATCTGTCGTAACTGCCACGATTGCGAACGATGCCGAGCCCGTCACTAAGGTTTCCTCTTCGTTTCAATTTGATGGAATCGTTACTGCAGGTGAATGGGATAACATTACAGAAGTAGATCTTACAGTACAAACTCCAGTATATCACGGTGAGCCCACTGAGCTTACTCAGATCAAGCTAGGATATGATGAAAATTACATTTACCTATCAGGTGCCTTATTCGATTCAGAACCTCATAAAATTTTAGCTAATAACAAACAGCGAGATGGAGGGAGCCCCTCAACAGATTGGTTTGGGATGGTAATCGATTCTTATAACGATAATCAAAACGCCTTAGGCTTTTTTACAACTCCTACTGGTTCACGGTTTGATGCATCTATATCTGGAGATGGCAATGGGAGGAACCCTATGAATGTTAGTTGGAATAATTTCTGGGATGTGAAAGTCCATCGATCTGATAAAGGATGGGATGTGGAAATGAGGGTACCCTTCTCAAGTTTGCAATACCAAGTTATAGATGGCAAGGTGACCATGGGCATTACTATCTGGAGATACATAGCCAGAAAAAATGAAATGCATATCAGCCCTGACATATCACCAGATTTAGGGGAAATGGGGATCTGGAGACCTTCAAAATCAAAGGAATATATTTTCGATGGGGTCAAACAGAAAAAACCATTTTATATCACACCTTACGTCCTCGCTGGAGCAAGTAACATTAATGAGCTTAATGACGCGGAGACTAGTTATGTGAATGAAAAAGATTTTAAACGGGAGATAGGGCTAGATGTGAAGTATGGGCTTACTAACAATTTTACATTGGATCTTACTGTCAATACAGACTTTGCTCAAGTGGAAGTAGATGATCAGCAAGTAAATCTAAGTAGGTTCTCACTTTTCTTTCCAGAGAAGAGACTTTTCTTTCAAGAGCGATCTGGGATTTTTGATTTCGGGATGGGATCAAGGAATAATCTATTCTACAGTAGACGTATAGGTATCGACGACTCGAATAACGCAATACCCATCTTAGGAGGTGCAAGAGTTACTGGTCGGGCTGGTGACTGGGATATCGGCATCATCAGTATGCAAACAAAAGGTACTACCGACTTTTTAAGTAATAACTATTCAGTCTTACGATTCAAGAAAAGAATACTTGATGCCTACTCTGATGTAGGATTCCTCTTAACTAACAACATAGATGTTGATGGTAACTATAATACTGTCTATGGGTTTGATTCTAGTATTAGGGTTGGTAATGACGTCTTCTTATCTTTAAAATTTGCACAATCTTTTACTAAAGGTTTTAACTCAAAGATTTTGTCAGCTGACCCTTCAGCATTTTGGATTAGCTTATCTAAACGATCCAACAAGGATTTTAGTTACGGATTTAGCTTATCAAGGATAGGCGAAGAGTTTGACTCTAAAATAGGATTCTTTGATAGAGACAACTATATGAGGGTTGGAAGCAGAATGCAATACAATTTTTATTCTGGCAAAGACTCAAAACTATTTACTCACGGACCAACCTTAAGAGGAGTGTCTTATCTCGAGAATGTGAATAATACGTTGAATAACATGTTTTATGGATTAGGGTATGAATGGACTTGGAAGAATGGGATGCAGGTAGAACTTGGTGGCAGGCTTCGGTACGATGATATTACTAGTGAATTTGATCTTGCTGATGTTGTCATCATTCCGATTGATAGTTATCTATATCCAAGTTTTCAGGTGGAATATTCATCTCCACAAAACATCCCTTATGTTATTACATCAGAAATAAGTTACGGCAGCTTCTATGATGGGACAAATACATCTGTAAACTTATCTCCAGTATTTAACGTGTCATCTAATCTAGAGCTTAGTGGCACTTATGAGTATAATAAAGTTAGATTTAATAGTAGAGATCAGGGTTTCAATGTCCATCTAGGTCGATTGAAAGCACTATACATGTTCTCTACAAAATTTAGTATTTCGTCATTCGTCCAATACAACAGTCTTGATAAGCTTTACTTGGCAAACGTCAGAGCAAGATTTAACCCCAAGGAAGGGAATGATTTATTCTTAGTTTTTAACTCAGACTTCAATGACAACCGTGATGCTGAATTCCTCCAGTTACCTTTTAGTAATCAAAGTTCATTTTTGGTGAAATACTCCTACACCTTTGTAAAGTGAAAATCTTTGTCATAAAAATCAAAAGATGGAATCCCAAGACCATATAATCATCAAAGGCCACAAACACATTGCCTATCAATCAAGACCTTTGACTGATGATATTACCAGCACAAGCAAATCGTATTACGAATGGTTAGACAGCCGGAGATCAGTAAGAGACTATTCTGACAAACCTGTACCAAAGTCAGTTATAGAAAATCTAATCAAGTCTGCTTCTACAGCACCGTCAGGTGCACACAAACAACCTTGGACATTTTGCGCCGTATCTAATCCTGCACTAAAAACTAAAATCCGCATTGCAGCAGAAAAAGAAGAAAAAGAAAGCTACGAATCTAGAATGAGCGAGCGATGGAAAAAAGACCTCGAAGCAATGGGAACGGACATGCACAAACCTTTTCTAGAAATTGCTCCATGGCTAATAATCGTTTTTAAACAAGTTTTTGAATTAGATGACGATGGCAAAAAACATAACAACTATTATGTAAACGAATCAGTCGGCATTGCCTGTGGCATGTTGATTTCGGCTATTCACAAAGCTGGCCTCGTAACCCTCACCCACACTCCTAGCCCTATGAATTTCTTAGCCGATGTACTAGAACGACCTAAGAATGAGAGAGCTTATTTGCTACTCCCTGTAGGCTACCCTAAAGACCCTGCATATGTTCCTGATATTGAGCGGAAGGGGTTACAAGAGATTGCTGTGTTCTACGAGTGAACTTTGTTTAAATAGTTCTTGGTCGATAGTCTAAGGTCCAAGAAAACATTTTAGAAACTTACCCCAATAAAACTTTCTTTAAGCGCTCCATATCCTTCTTAGAATTATAAACTCCAGGTGAGACTCTGATAGAATCAGATCTAAAAGAGACACTGATTTTATTCTTTACTAATCGCTTTTTAAGTTTTTTAGTGTTAGTACCGAATGGTGGTCTTATACCGAATAAATGACTTGAACGATAAGCTTCATCTTCGATCCAATATCCTTCCTCTTTCAAATCTTCTAAAACATCAGTTGATATCTTTCGAGTGTATGCTTGGATATTTTCTGGCTTCCATTTCAAAAGCTTTTGGACACCTTGATGCATCATTGGTAGTAAATTAAAATTAGCGGTTTGACCTACATCATATCTGATTGCACCTTTCCTATAATCTTCTTGATAGTTAACTAATGAGCTGAAGTTCTCGCTGCCTTTTCTAATCATCCAGCTTTCTTCCATTGGTGCTCCTTTGGCAAAGTATTTCCCATAGTAGGCAAATCCTGTAGAATAAGGACCCATAAGCCATTTGTAAGCACCACATACTAGTGCATCCGGTTTTATTTTTTTTACATCGAAAGGGAGTGCACCAACAGATTGTGTCCCATCGATAATTAACAGCGCACCATTTTTATTTGCTGCCTTTCTGATTTTCAGTAAGTCGAAAACCGTACCGTCAGCCCAGTGCACCATTGGCATAGCAATCACCTTAGTTTTTGAATTTATGCTACTAAGGATTTGACTATTCCATTTTTCACCTCGAGATATATTTGTATCTGGTGCTGCGATTACTCTCAACTTACATCCAGTATGAACTCCTACAGTTCTCCATACATAGTAGTTAGATGGGAATTGTTCTCCTACCATTAAAATCTCATCATTCTTTTTGTAGTCTATATTGTATGCAGCATTAGCAATTCCATAACTCACCGAAGGGATAATAGCTATTCGCTCCCACTTCTTAGCATTGATCAATTTTGCTACTGCCTTACGAGATGAATTTACAGGATCAAAAAAATCGTCTGCTGTTATCTGTGCTGGATTATTTTTTAATTTCAAAGCTTTGATTCCTACCTTCTCTACAGATTTTAATAGAGGAGACATATAGGCACCATTGAGATAAGTTGCATCTTTGGGGAGATTAAACTGTTTTCTCTTACACTTCATCGAGGTGAGATTTTAACTTTAAAAAGGTGTTTAATAAGGTAGTCAGAAGACTACAAATACAAAAAATCAAAGTAATGATAAAAATCGCCATAGTTCAGGAAGGACCTGAGTATTACAACTTAAAAAAGAGTTTACGGAAAGCAGAAGTCATAATTGCTAAGGCGGCTAAAGCAAAATCTGATATAATTGCATTTGGGGAGTGCTGGCTGACTGGATATGCTGCATGGATGGATTACTGCCCAAATGTGGGGTTTTGGGATCATGAACCAGTAAAAGAGGCTTGGGCAACTATGTATGATAATTCTCCAGAGATCGATGGCCCTGAGATAAAGAAGTTATGTCAGCTAGCAAAAAAACACAAAGTCACCCTAGTAATGGGCATGAATGAGGCTATTAAAAAAGGAAAGGGAAATGGATCTCTATACAACACTGTGATCATCATCAACCAAAAGGGAAAATTGGTAAATCATCATCGCAAACTAATGCCTACTTACACGGAAAAACTTATACACTCTACAGGTGATGGAGCAGGACTTAATGTGGTAGAAATTCCTAAAGCAAGGATTGGCACATTGATTTGTTGGGAACACTGGATGCCATTGGCAAGACAGGTAATGCATGATGATGCAGAAGATATTCATTTTGCACTATGGCCTATGGTTAAAGAAATGCATCAAGTTGCTACTCGACAATATGCACATGAGGGTAGATGCTATGTTGTATCAGTCGGTCAGATAATGAGAGCTCGTGACACCCCACCCCAATTAGAATTGCCAAAAAACTTAAAGAAAAAACCAAACGAAAAAGTACTGCGAGGCGGTAGCTGTGTAGCTAAACCTGATGGCAGCTGGTTACTAGAGTCTCAATATGATGTAGAAGATATTATCTATGTGAAAATCCCAAATTTAAAATCTAATACAAAAGAGAAAATGAATCTTGCAGTTAGTGGTCACTATCAACGACCTGATGTATTTGAGTATAATGTGAATAAAAAGAGACTTACTGATTAATATATGTCTAACCACTCTTTAAAAATAATTTCCAGTAATCCTTATTACTTGACCATAGCTTTTGTTTTTTTCGGCTTCTCGCTTATAGAAGCTACATGGATTATATATATCCCGCACATCTTTGAAAAACTTAATTTAAGTCATGGCATCTTAGGGACGGCATTATTCTTTAAAGCTATAGGAGCTTTTACTGCCATGCCGATAAGTGCAAAACTAATTTCCAAATATGGGGAAGGCAAGATTACTATGTTTTGTCTATTCTCAATTTTAATAGTTGGAATTTCTCCAATCGTCGCTCCTAGTTTTATTTTGCTTTGTGTGAGTCTATTCGTTTTCGGATTTTTGGGAGGCATGCTAGATATTGCCATGAATGCTATAGTCTCCTATCATGAAAAAAATGATGAAGTGAAAATCATGGGTAGCAGTCATGGTTTCTGGAGCCTGGGAGGGATGGTTGGCGCTGGTATAGGTACAATTGTCGGAGCACAGTTAGATTCTCCGCTTATTCACATCACGTGTCTATCAGCTTTACTTTTCGTTTTGTTCATTTGGTGTTCTAAATATTTTAGATCTATTAAAGGAGATTACTCTAAAGACAAAACCAAATTATCATTTAAGTCTACCGCAGTACTTACTGCTGCACTTATCGCATTAATAGTCATGATGAGTGAAGGAATGATAGCCGACTGGAGCAGCCTCTACATGAAAGAATCATTGACGGATTCTTTTAAATATATTGGACTTGGGTATGCTGGTTTTTCTATGGCAATGGCATTGGGAAGATTTACTAGCGATGGTATAAGCGTCAAAATCGGTAGCAAAAAAATGATCACTTATGGATTGATTATTTCGATTATAGGTACTATTCTAATCATATCAAAAATGTCCTATCTCGTTATTCTTGGATTCTTTATCGTTGGCTTAGGGTTATCGAGTATTATCCCAGAGATGTTTAGAATCGCAGCAAACTTTAAAGGCATAGAACCTGCTAAAGGCATGGCAGTTATAGCTGGGACTGGTTACTTCGGTTTTTTGTTAGGTCCAGTCATATTCGGTGGTATTGCAGAATTGACCACTTTACACATTAGTTTTATTACACTTGGTTGTATGATTTTACTAGCTTTAGTAATTTCTAAGTTTCTAACATCTGAGCATGCCGCTGAGTCATAGTTTTTTAAATACAACTTCTTCTAAATACGCTTCACTTTCATCTATAACTCTAGCTATACTTTTGGTTGCGATGCTATTTTCATGTAGCATACCAGATAGCGAACCATATGCTGAAGTACAGATAGCTAGAGATAAATGGGGTGTCCCACATATCAAGGGGAAGACTGACAAGGATGTGGTTTATGGTCTAGGTTGGGCTCAATGCGAAGATGATTTTGTGACGCTACAAGAGCAGATGCTTGCAAGCAAAGGCATGCTGGGAGAATTGAAAGGTAAAGACGGAATTGTTATTGACTTTGCGATTAAGTTTATGGG
>CALFUQ010000232.1 GCA_937929885.1 uncultured Saprospiraceae bacterium | reverse complement strand
TCATATGCTTCTTCTATGTCAGTTACAGTTTCGTACCAATTGTTTTTCTTAAGGTACCTTAATGCAGCATGAGAGATAACTCGTGATGACCAAGTAGAGAAGCTAGATCGCTTAGGATCAAACTGCTTTAAATCTTTAAATACTTGTATTAATCCTTCTTGAAGTATATCATCCGCCTCGTACTTATTCTTACCATATCTCAAACTCTGCATGTACCACTTAACTCGGTATTCTTCATAGAGTGCGCGCTGGGCAGTTTCTTTGCCTTTGATGCTATCTTTGATTATGGTTTGAAGTTGTTTCAATATTCTTAACTATGTGGACTGTAACTATATGGGAAACAAACGACCAAAAGGTTGCCTGGGTACTAGAAAAAGTTACGAAAAAGTAATGGGGTGTTTAAAGAAGAAACTCTAAATACTTAAATAACCCTATAAACATTGAGTATTTGTACCGCCTGATTTTTCTGTGGGATTCAACTGCGATGCTTAGCAATGTTTGCTAGAAATGTATTTACCTCTGTAAGGTCTATCCCGATTCCGTTTTCTACATTAAGGTTAACACCGTTAGGTCTAGGAATTCTGCGGGTCCAGTTTGCGGAGATTACCCCAACAACATCGCTTTGTAGATTAAATATAGGTCCTCCACTCATACCTGGTAATGCTGCGTGTTGAGTAAGGAAAGAATGAAATTTCTTTTTGTATAAAAAGTCTTTTCTCACAGAGTCCATCATGATTGTTGGTTGCCAGTATTGTCTCACTGCAGTTACATCTAGACTACTATTAGTGTTTGGATTTTCGGACTTGACTATCATGGGAAGAGGGTAACCACAAAGGGATATGGATTCTCCGATGTCTAATTTGGATTTAGATAGACTCATAGGAGGTAACCTGTCCTCCTTAACTTTACCATAAGCTAAATCTCTATCATTGTCTTTAGCTAAGACCTCCAATGGAATGAATTTCTTGCCTATAAACTTTGTATGGGGTATGTTGCCTAGGTAGCCCAGCTTAGATCCTTTGGGTAAGGCATTAATTACATGAGCGGCTGTCAGGAAATGGCCTTCATCATCAATAAAAAATCCAGTGCCTAAAACACCAGTATTCTTTACACTTGTATGAAATATTGGGAATATAGAGAGTTTAACTTTCTGAATCGCCTTGCTGAACATCTACGCTTTATTTAGATGTTTACAAAACAATTCAGAAAGTCATATTATTGCTTGATGTTAATTTAAATTCTTTAAATAGATCTCGCTTAGTTGGCATCGCCACGACCAAGGATATATCTTATACCAAGAGAACCATAACCAGAACCAAATCCACTACCAAAAGTTCCTAAGCCACTATTAATCAAAAAAGTAGGAATCCAATCTACAGTGATATTTACAGGTGTGTCTTCTAATGTATAACTTAATCCTAAATAGCCTTGTAATGCAAATGATGTAGCGCTCCCGCTAAAGTCGTCTGACCAAAAGAATGCTGCTGCTCCACCTCCATAATAGTACTGTAGGTTGTCAATATCACTTATGTCTTTATGAATCTGATAAGCACCGTGTACAGAAAGTGTACGCACAAAAGTATATCCTCTGTATCCTCCATATACTTCAATGGCATTACTTTCAGAAATGAATTTTTTGTAAGTAGCCGATAATGGGTACCCTAGTCTTAAACCAACAGCAGAGTCATAATCTTGAGAATAGCTGCTTGATGCGAATAACAATAGACAAAAGGTAGTTAGTAATAAATTTTTCATGCTTTTTTCTTAATGGTTTTTTTAATAAATCAAGGATAATGAATAATCACTATTTTAATAAATTTCACTATCACTATTTTCAAAAATACCGAAATAACGTGATGCTTATTTTTTTTAAATTCTAGGGTTTACCCCATCATAATAGTTTACAATTCACTATGGTCTTATATTCTTAATTAATCGGCCTGATTTAATTTCGTCAATGTCTATTTCTTTCCCAATTTCATTCAACCTTGGAAGCACCCTTGATATTAAACTATTGAGCGATTCTAATTCTTCATTAAGCTCTTTGGTTACAGATACTCTAAATTCCTCTGCTTGTTGAGTCGGGGCATAGTCACCTCTCTGTGAATCTGTCATTAAGAAAGCCAATCTGTTATTAATCCTTATACCATAATTAAGAGGATCTTGGTAACTCTGATTTTTAGTCATGTGAATATTATTTTCTATAACTTCTAATCTTTCCACAAATTCATCTGAAGTTTTATTGAAAGCATCAAATTTTTCTTTTCCTTCCTGCTTCTCATTTATTTCAGCTAAGTGAGATTTAAGCTCTCTGATATCTATGATTGCTTGGTTAGCATTAGATACTTCATCTCGTACTTTAATTAAGAAGTCAAATTGTGCTTGATAATCTTCAGCAGTGTTAGGTAATCTAGGGTCTGGGACAATCTCGAATGTGGTTTCTTCCACAGCTTCATTCACCGTCAACCTTGCAGTATAGGTTCCAGGTACCGCTTTGGGTCCCAAGTTAGGAGAGGAATAAAATATCATGCCATCAAATTCTTTGTAACCATCATATCGCATATCCCACACAAAAGTATTTCCTCCTTCCTTAGGTGTTATTTTTCCTCCTTTAGTTTTTTCATCATTGTCATAAGCTCTTACCAAGGTTCCGTCTGTTTCTAAGATTTCCAATTTCACCACGTCGGTAGAATCAAATTCATTTATAAAGTAATTGAATATCGTTCCATTGGGGTGATTAGTTCCTTCCTTTTTTGTGTTGGCTCTTCCTCTGCCACCTTGACCCATTCTATAAGATGGTTTAGGTGTAAAAAGATGTACGTTTTTATCTGATAAGTCATCTGATAATTGATGGAGTGGGGTGAGGTCATCTATTATCCAGATAGCTCGACCGTGTGTAGCAACTATCAGATTGTTATCTCTAACATGTAAATCTCTAATCGCAACTATCGGCAGATTAAGTTGAAATGCTTGCCAACTCATCCCGTCATCAAATGATATAAACATACCCCATTCCGTGCCAGCATATAATAATCCCTCTCTCCATTTGTCGGCTCTTATAACTCTTGTGTAAAGGCCATCGGTTATGCCGTCAGTAATTTTAGTCCATGATTTACCATAGTTATCAGACTTGTATAGGTAAGGCTGATAGTCTCCAAATTTATAAGAAGTCCCAGCTATGTATACACCTCCTTTTTGGAATGGGCTTACATCTACACAATTCCACATGATATTATCAGGGGCTCCTTTAGGAGTTACGTTATCCCAGTTTTTGCCCCCATCTTGCGTTACATGGATTAGTCCGTCATCACTACCAGTCCAGATGACTCCTTCTTCGTACTCAGATTCTGTAGCAGCGAAAATCGTAGCATAGAATTCTACACCAGTGTTATCTTGTGTGATAAGCCCTCCTGAAGAAAATAAAGTTTTAGGATCTGCTCGCGTAAGATCAGGGCTAATTACATCCCAGCTCTGACCTTCGTTCGTTGTCACATGCACCCGATTAGAAGTGGCATAGAGTTTCTTTTTATTATGTGGGCTATAGAATATCGGATAGTTCCAGTTAAATCTATACTTCATTACTTCTACACCAGAGCCTGCAGGATTATCAGGCCAGATATTTGTTGATCTTGTCTGCCCAGTGTTGTGATCTTTTCTGGTCATGTAACCTTTGTAGGTGCCACCGTACACAATGTTATTGTCCAAAGGATCAGGAGCTAGGTGAGCGCTTTCTCCTCCTGCGGTTGATTCCCAATCATTTTCAGTAATGGCTCTGCCAGCTGATCGATGAGATATCCTAATCGCAGAGTTATCTTGCTGCGCACAGTAAATCCTGTAAGGGAAAGTGTGATCGGTAGTTACCCTATAAAACTGTGCAGTAGGTTGATTATAATAAGTTGTCCAGTTTTCTCCAGCATCAAAACTTATTTGTCCACCACCGTCATCTGCTATTGCCATTCGGTCTGAATCAGTATCGGATATCCATAGATCATGGTGATCGCCATGCGGTGTTCTGATTCGTTCGAAGTTTTTACCACCATCATCGGATCTCCAGAAACCAACATTTAGTACGTACACTTTGGCGGTGTCTTTTGTGTCGGCATATATTCTTGTATAGTACCACGCTCTTTGCCTTAATTCTCGATTCTCACTTACTTTAGTCCAAGTTAAGCCAGCGTCATCGGATTTAAATACGCCCCCATTTTTAGCTTCAATGATACACCATAGACGATTAGAGTTGGCAGGGGAGACCGTAACTCCTATAATCCCTAGAGTCTCTTTAGGTAAGCCTTCATTGCCTGTTATGTTTGTCCAGTTGTCTCCACCGTCGATACTTTTCCATAGTTTACTCCCAGGACCTCCACTATCCATTCGATAACCGTTTCTTTTTATTTGCCACGTTGAAGCATAGATGATGCTTGGGTCATTTGGATCAAGCGAAATATCAACAGCCCCAGCTTTATCACTTTCGTATAAGATTTTCTCCCAGGTGTTTCCAGCATCTTTTGATCTGAAGATACCGCGTTGTTCATTTGGCTTCCACAGATTACCCATGACTGCAGCATAAACAATATCTGGATTGTCAGGATGAATTTTAATCCTTCCGACGTGCTCTGATTCTTTGAGTCCAATGTCGACCCAAGTTTCACCTGCATCATCACTTCGCCAAAATCCTCGGCCCGATGATACATTGCCCCTTACAGTTTGCTCGCCTTCGCCAACATATATTCTATTAGGATCTTTTTCTGACACAGCAATGGCTCCAATCGAGCCTCCGTAGTAACCATCAGAGATACAAGTCCATGTATTACCACCATCTTTCGTTTTCCAAACCCCTCCACCAGCAGTACCCATGTAATAAAGATTTGGGTTAGACTCTAATCCAGCTATGGTTCCTGCCCGTCCTCCTCTAAATGGACCTACTTGTCTATATTGAATGGCGTCGTATAATGATTCGTCATAGCTCTTAGCTTGTCCTATTAACTCATCTGCTTGAACTCCCAATAACAGTAAGCTAAGTACTAAGATGGATCTAAAAATTGAAGATGTCATATCAGTGAAATTTAGTGAAGATTAAGGTAGTTAATTGATTTGATAATATTTGACCAAATAATTTGATGCCGCTAAGAAACCAGGTAAAAAATACCTAACGGATTAGATATTCGCTATTTTGATATCGAATTAAAATCTAATGTTATGCCCCAAGTGAATTTTTATATGTTATTTCTTACAGCCTTTATTCCTCTAATCATAGGCGCGGTATATTATAATCCTAAAGTTTTGGGTAGGGCATGGCTATCGGCATCAGGACTTACAGAAGAGGACACTCGTCAAGGTAATATGATCAAAATACTTGGTCTTACCTATCTGTTTGGATTGTTTATGTCTTATATCATTTTTCTGTTTGCGGTGCATCAGAGTTCTATCTTCCAACTCTTTCTACATGAAGATGGGTTGACGCAAGCTGGATCAGAAATAAATACTTTCGTAACTGGGTTCATGGAAACTTATGGAGATAAGCATAGGACATTTGGTCATGGTGTCATACATGGTGTCGAACTTACTTTGTTGATGGGCTTTGCCATGATTGGTATCCATACATTATTTGAGAGAAGACCGATGAGGTATATGTGGATACATCTAGGGTACTGGGTGATCTGTGGAGCGTTAATGGGTGGGGTGCTTTGTGCTTGGATGTGAAGTTTATAATTAATATCTATTATAAATTAAAAGAGGGATAATTAATCCCTCTTTTAAGTACTGTTGTGTAGAATTCTTATTGTAGCTATATTGAATTGGGCTTACTTTTCTTGTTCTAATTTTTCTAGTCTTTTTAATATGCTCTCCATACTTTCTTCCTGTTTATCAATAACATTTTGTTGCTCATTTAAAGCAGCCACAAGAATTGATATTATAGCATTGTAGTTTATAGATTTATAGATTTCATTGTTTCCCATTTTTGTATTTGCAACTATCTCAGGAAGAACTTTTTCTACAGCTTGAGCCATTAAACCATATTGGGTGTTTTCTGGTAGGTTCAACTCATCGAATTTCTCAATATTAAATTTATAAGTGTTAGGTATAAGTTGAG
>CALFUQ010000231.1 GCA_937929885.1 uncultured Saprospiraceae bacterium | reverse complement strand
GGCAAGAGGACATAATTTAGTACTCGAATCAATAAATAATATGAGGCACAGCTACTTCATCATATTTCTTAAAACTAAAAATGTCAAATTATGAAAAACCAAATTTCATTCTTCTTATTCGCCTTTACTCTTATACTACTTGTAACATCCTGTGGTGAAGATTCACTAGAGCCAGACAGTAGCTTCGGTGCAGAGTTGCAGACTAACGAAGAGAGTTCTATAGACCATTCAAGTCACAGAAATTGTGGGATGGCCGATAAGATGGAAAAATTAATGAGTAATCCAGATTATCAACGAATACACCTAGAAAAACTGAGGAAGCTAGCTTTGATGGATAATGACCCTAAACACAGAAGTACATGTGCTAATCCAGTACTGATCCCAATGGCTATTCATTTTCAAGGGATCTCTAGTCCTAACGCAAGTTGCCTAGTATCATTGGCCCAAAATCAAGTAGATATACTAAACAAGGATTTTACTGGATCTAATAGTGATATAAATAAGTGGAGCTCTAATGCAGCATCTTACTTCCCAGGGGTTGCTAATGGAGAAGCGTGTGTTAAGTTTGTTTTAGCTGATAAGAATCACCCATCAGGTTATGGTCTATCAGAAGGGTCTCCTGCTGTAACTATAAACAAAACTAATGGTGATAGAATTAATGCATTTACTAAGTATTTGAATGTATTTGTAAGATCTAATCTTGGGTTTTTAGGTGAATCACCACTTGGTGGAGCAGGAAATGGAGATGGAGTATTAGTCGATGCTGCAGCTTTCGGAGCGGGTAGTGGTTGTGGGAATGTAAGTCCAGAAGCTCCATATAATCTTGGAAGAACTCTAACTCATGAGATTGGACATTATCTATTACTAGATCATATCTGGGGTGGTGGATGCAATCAAGATGATGATGTAAATGATACGCCAAATCAAAACTCTGATTATGGAGGTTGCCCTTCTTTAGGTGCTAGCTCATGTGGAAGTACAGATATGCATATGAATTACATGGACTACTCTAACGATGCTTGTATGTACATGTTCTCTGCTGGTCAGGCAACACGTATGGAAAATTACCTTTCATCAAGCTTGTCAAATATTACTAATAACGCTAGCAACGTATATGGTGGTGGTGATGATAATGGAAGTGATAATACGGATGACAATGACGATGATACAACAGACAATGATGACAATGAACCTATAGAAACTTGTGATAAACCTTCAAGCACGAATGTAACTATCGTAAATAATAGAAAAGTAAAAGTATCATGGGAAGCATCTTTCGAAGCGATCAGGTATCAATTAATATATAGAAAAGTGGGAGCAAATAGATGGACAAGAAGGTCTGGGACATCTACCTCTAGAACATTAGGCAGTTTAACAGCAGGCGCGGATTATGAGTATCGAGTAAGAACAAGATGTAGCAGTGGCTGGACTGGTTACACAGCAAAACAGATATTTAATACAGTAGAGGATGATACATCCTCTGACAATGATGATGCGAATTGTAATACTATCAAATTCGAGTTGGTACTGGATCAATATGGATCTGAGACTTCTTGGGAGTTGGTAGACGAAAACAACTCAAGGATTGCAACTGGAGGACCTTATAAAGATGGTCAGGCAGGTAGAAAAATAACCAAAGAGTTTTGCTTACCTGATGGCTGCTATACTATGTACGTGGATGATGCTTATGGAGATGGTATCTGCTGTGACTATGGAGATGGTTACTTCAAGCTTATGACATCTAATGGAAGTGTTATAGCGGAGTCTGATGGATACTTTGGCAACTATGACTATTTAGATGTTTGCTTAGATGGAAATAGTGGTTCGCTCAGAAACAGAAAAACAGATCCTAAATCAAAAAAGTTAGCAAGGAAGAAGGTTTTGGCTAGCAATTAATCTGATCATTTAATTTCTATAAAAAGAAATAGGTCATGTCGCATTGCGGCATGACCTATTTTATTTAAAAACTATTATAGACTTATAAACTCTTTATAACCATATAACCATGATGAGTCCAACAAGAATTCTAACTGTGATCAGCAAGTGTCAATGATCCATAGTCAGTATGATGAAAATGGTAAGCTGTACCACAAAACTTCTGAAACTATATTTTAATTCTATTGAATTCCTTTGTTGGATTATTGATTTCTGAGAGCTATTTGTGCTAACCTAGCATCAATCTCAGACTTAGTAATCAACTTTCCTCTCAGTACAATTTCACTTATTTTCTTGGTATTAGATATATCTACTAAAGGGTTTCCATCTAACAATATTAGATCAGCCGAAGCACCTATTTTAATTTGACCATATTCTCCTTCTGCTCCAAAAAACTTTGCAGGCTCAACTGTTCCACTAGCTAATATTTTCCTATTGCTAATCCCAGCATCAGCCATAGCAGCCATCTCATGATGTATTGAAAAGCCTGGCACATTCATAACCTGGGGTGCATCTGAGCCCAGCAGAAAGTTAACTCCCTGATGATCCATCTCTTTAAGCAAAGATTTTCTAATACCGATATATTTCTCCCAAGTTTCTTTATTGTAATCATCATCACTTATCATCCGCTCTTTGTTTTGTCTCCAGGTAAATCTTGTCTTCGCTGGCATGTACTTCATCTCTACTGCTTGCATCATCTCACTTGGATCCGTTGGCGAAAACCATCGTGTAAATAATGTTTGAGTTGGAACTACTGCTACATTCTGTGATTTAGTTTTACTAACTAAATTTTTAATCATCCCTTTGTCTACCATATCTGTAAAGCCGTAGCCAAAGAATCCTCCTGCGTCTTTTACAAAATTTTTATTTTCTAAAGCCAGGCCATCTATAAACCCATCAAGGTGATCTATCGTCGCATAAGGCCCTTCTAAGGCTCTATGGATTCCTACCTCTACAGGCACATGGCCAGCATATGGAATTCCTACTGATTCCGCTGTTTCTTCTAATGCATTCCACACCTCTAATTTTATTCCAGGATGAATCTTTAAAAAGTCATAACCATCGGCTGCGTATTTTCTTACTTTTTCAATAGCCTCTTCTGGCGTGGTAACTGTGCCCCCATTAAGAGAAGGACTTGAAGTATAGATTCTTGGGCTCAGCAACTCATCATTTGCAACTTGCTTTTTAAGGTCTAAATGATAGGGATTACCTAACATCCCTCGAATTGTAGTCACCCCTTGAGATAAGTACAAGAACAAAGTTTCTTTTACCAAAGTATCATTCCCTTCTTCCGCTA
>CALFUQ010000230.1 GCA_937929885.1 uncultured Saprospiraceae bacterium | reverse complement strand
TCCGAGTAGGTTTAAGTTTGGGCCATTGATAATATGAATGTTCATATGTACTGCTTAGTTTGCATTCTCAGATAAGAACTTGATTCTCACCAGTTGTATTTCCTCCATGGAGATATCGTCTTCTTTTAATTCTTCGTATGCTAAGTCTATACTGCCTGATTCTGCCTCCTTGAAGTAGTCGTAAATATCTTCAGCTACTTCTTCATCGACATTATCCTCTAAGAAGTAATCTATATTAAGCTTGGTGCCAGAGCATACAATCATATCCATTTCCTCTAGCAATTCTTCGAGCTTCATCTTGCTACTCGATGCTATATCCTCTAATGGTAACTTCTTATCGATGCCTTGTATAATTGATACTTTTGATTTAGACTTATCAGCTACTTGACGCATCAAGAATTCTGTAGGTCTATCTATGTCGTTTTCTTCTATGTATTCTTTGATCAAGCTTAAGAATGGTCCAGCATACTTATCAGCTTTGCCTTTATTGACACCTGATATCGATACCATGTCTTCTTTGCTGATAGGATAGTAGGTAGCCATGTCGTTAAGTGACCCATCTTGGAAAATTACCCACGGTGGTACACCGTGCTTACCAGATTGAGACTTTCTTAATTGTTCTAACATTTTCAACAAGTTAGCATCAAGCGCAGTCTTGTTTGAAGCATTAAGATTTTCTGCAACTTCTTCTTGCTCTAATTGAGAGTAATCGTGATTGATTGAGATTTTAAATGACTCAGGACTTTTTATAAAAGCTTTTCCTTCGTCAGTCAACTTAAGTACGCCGTATTGCTCTATCTCTTTTCTGATCTTATTGGCTATGAGGATCTGTCTAAATAATGAGGTCCAAAAAAGTTCTTTACGTTCTTTCCCTTTTCCAAATATTGAAAGCTTATCGTATTTAAAGTCTTTGACTTCTTTAGAAGAATTACCTACTACAAAGTCAACAAGCCCTTTCATTTTAGAATTCTCTTTTAATTGCTCTATCGCTTGTAGTGCCAGCTTTACTTCATCCTTGACTTCTATGAGTTCTTTAGGGTTTTTGCAGTTGTCACACATTTTGTTACACTCGGTATCATCAAACACCTCGCCGAAGTAATGTAATAAAAACTGTCTTCTACAAGTACTTGCTTCTGCATAACCTATCATCTCTTCTTTAAGTTGAGATCCTAGCTCTCGCTCAGATACAGGCTTGTCTCTTAGAAATTTCTCTAGCTTTAATATATCCTTATAAGAATAGAATGTAAGGCAGTTACCTTCTAATCCATCTCTACCTGCTCTACCTGTTTCTTGATAGTAGTTTTCTATACTTTTTGGAATGTCATAGTGAATTACAAATCTTACGTCTGGTTTATCTATGCCCATACCAAATGCAATTGTAGCACAGATCACATCAATATCACTCATCAAAAACTCATCTTGAATCCTACTCCTAGTCTTACCATCAAGGCCTGCATGATATGGAGCTGCATTTATACCATTTACTTTCAACACCTTAGCAATCTCCTCTGTAGATTTTCTAGACTGTACATAGATGATGCCTGACTTCCCTTGGTGTTTCTTTATAAACTTGACGATACCCTTTATGGCATTATCCTTATTTACTTTTGGTCGTACTTCGTAGAATAGGTTATCTCTATTAAAGGAAGATTTAAAAGTTGTGACATCATCCATTCTTAGATTCTTGACGATATCAGTTTGCACTTTGGGCGTAGCGGTCGCAGTAAGAGCCATAATAGGTATATCTTCATTAATACCCTCAATCATCCTCCTGATCTTGCGGTACTCTGGTCTGAAGTCATGACCCCACTCAGAGATACAGTGTGCTTCATCTACAGCTACGAAAGAAACATTAGACTCTTTTAAGAAATCTATGTTTTCTTGTTTGGTCAAAGTTTCTGGAGCTATATATAGAAGTTTAGTTTTTCCTAGCGCAATATCACTTTTGACTTGTTTTATATCTGACTTGTTAAGAGAGGAGTTAAGGAAGTGAGCTACGCTATTATCCTTGTTGTATCCTCTAATAGCATCTACTTGATTTTTCATCAATGCGATGAGTGGAGAGATGACTAATGCAAGTCCAGGTGACACTAAAGCTGGCAGCTGGTAGCACAGAGATTTTCCTCCACCCGTCGGCATGAGGACAAACGTGTCTTTGCCATTAAGTATATTTCTTATAATCTTTTCCTGCTTATCCTTGAACTTATCAAATCCGAAATATTCTTGCAGTGATGACTGTAAATCTATATCTGTACTTATCATGGGTATATCAATTAAAATAAATTGAAAGTGATCTTAAATTCTAGTATAGTTTTTTTGCGGGCTCTTTATCAAGGTCTTGCGTGAAAAGGTGTAATTAGCAAGTATATTCCTTTCTAAGGGCTGCAAATGTAATAAAGGTTTTACATAAAGTAAATAGCTGTTTTGTCGTCAATTTCCTATTCTGTATATACTTGTGCATACTTAGGTGTAAAGCTGTTTTCATCCGCTTGCCTATAGTATGCTTGCCAGCTTTCAGGAACCAAACTGATATCAAGTAAACATCCTTTGGGGATGTAGGGATAGAGTTCCTCGTAGCTTACAGAATTTTTAGAAGCTGTTCTTTTATATATGTGCGACCTGTTAATTAAATCTGGACTTTCAAGTCCTGCAGCACCTAAAAGTTCTACAAAACTCTTTATAGTTTCTTGATGGTAATTTGCAACACGCACTTTTTTATCCTCGACTACAAGACCTTTCATCAGTTTGGGATTTTGCGTCGCCACTCCAGTTGGACAAGTATTGGTATTGCACTCGAGTGCTTGTATACAGCCCACCGCCATCATCATAGCTCTTGCACTATAGCATAGATCTGCGCCTAAGGCTATTGCTCTAAATATGTGATAGCCTGTTACAATCTTTCCACTTGCAATCAAGCTGATGTCTTTTTTTAAATCAAAGCCAATTAGCGTATCATACACAAATGCTAATCCTTCTTTGAAAGGCATACCTACACGATCAGAAAATTCTACTGGTGCTGCACCAGTCCCTCCTTCTCCTCCATCTACAGCTATGAAGTCTGGTCTAATCCCAGTTTTAACCATGGCCTTGCAGATAGCTATAAATTCAAAAGCATGACCCACACATAATTTAAAACCTACAGGCTTACCCTCAGACAGATCTTGCATCTGTTTTATAAGTTTAAGTAATTCTATCGGAGTATTAAAGGCTTTGTGATAAGGAGGTGATAAAACATCTTTTCCGAGTGGTACATTTCTAATTTTAGAAATCTCTTCTGTAACTTTTTTGCCTGGAAGAATACCTCCATGACCAGGCTTGGCTCCTTGCGATAGTTTTAGTTCTATCATTTTCACGTTATCTGCAGCTGTCCTTTGCTTGTATAACTCGGGGCTAAAGTTTCCATCATCAGTTCGACAACCAAAATATCCTGTCCCTATCTGATAGATAAGATCACCGCCAAATTTGTCATGATATGGAGAGATACCTCCTTCCCCAGTATTGTGTGCAAATTTTCCAATAGCCGCTCCACCATTTAAAGCCATCACTGCATTCTTGCTGAGTGATCCAAAACTCATTGCCGATACATTAAAAAGACTAGCTGCATAAGGTTGTTTACAATTGTCATTTCCGACATTCCACCTCGGGTTAGGTTCTAAAGTATGCGGGTCGATAGAAGCTATGCTATGGTTCATCCATTCGTAGCCTTCATCATAGACATTAAGTTGTGTGCCAAATGGTGTTGTGTCAACCACTTTTTTAGCACGCTGATATATGATGTTTCTAAATATCCTAGAGAATGGTCTGCCATCAGTATCTGGTTCAATAAAATATTGATACAATTTTGGTCTTAGCCATTCGGCTAAGTACCTACTCCGTCCCAGTATGGGGAAGTTTCTTGTTATCGCATGTTTTGTTTGGAAGGCATCATAGTAACCAACTAATACTAGCGGGATAACTATAATTAATGACCACCAAAATGCGGGCGAAATGAATAAACTTGCTAAAACAGTAAATACAGCTAATAGTGTCAATACCACTAATGTCCCTATTCTCATAATCTCGGTTATACAGCTATAAGTTACGCATAATCAACTATATACAAACCTTTTACTGCATCCCTTAAAATAGGGATTTTACATATTGCGTTATACTTTAATATATTTGCCTTATGGAATGGAAAAGCTACATCAAAGGGTTTGAAGCATATCTTATGCTAGAGCGCTCTCTTTCTAAAAATTCCATCGCCGCATATACAGCAGATGTCGAAAAATTAGTCTCCTTTCTTAATATTAAAAAACTATCAACCGCACCACAAGCCATTAGCGGTAAACAGCTTAAAGACTTTATTTTTTGGATTAACAAAATGGGGATAGGAGCTAGAAGTCAGGCCAGAATTATTTCAGGCCTTAAAGCATTCTATAAATATCTCATCATGGAAGATATGATAGAAGAAGATCCTACTTCGCTACTAGATACTCCTAAACTCGAAAGGAAAATTCCAGAGGTCTTAAGTCATGAAGAAATAGAAATGATCTTCGCGGCATTAGATCATAGTAAACCTCAAGGGCAAAGAAATCGAGCTATTCTAGAAACTTTATACGCATGTGGATTGAGAGTAAGTGAACTAGTCAATCTGAGAATCTCAAATTACTTCCCTGATGTAGGATATGTAAAAGTGATTGGCAAGAATGATAAGGAAAGAATTGTACCTATAGGAGAGTCTGCTATTAAGCATATTAAATTATACTTGGAGGGCACTCGCCGATCTATGATGAATATTCATAAAGATCATGAAGACTTTGTATTCTTAAATAGGAGAGGAAAGAAGTTGACAAGGGTAATGATCTTTACGATAATAAGACAATCTGTTAAAGATGCAGGGATTGACAAGACTATTAGTCCTCATACATTTAGACATTCATTTGCAACACATCTTGTAGAAGGTGGTGCTGATCTCAAAGCAGTGCAGGATATGCTTGGTCATGAATCGATTACAACTACTGAGATCTATACCCACTTAGACACTAAATATCTTAAGGATACCATAATGCTCTATCATCCGAGGAACAAAATGAAGACACAATTCGTATAATAGCAGTAGAACTTATAGTTCGAGCGCAAGTATTAAAATAGGTTAGACTCTAATATTGAGCAAGAAAGGAATTTTTATTATTTCAATTATCATGATAGCCATTGCGCTACTTATGACGAATTGTGCAAACCCAGTTTCTCTAACAGGAGGCCCTAGGGATGAAACAGCACCTCAAATAGACTTAATAAATTCTACACCAAACAATCAAATTAATTTTGACAAGCAGGATCTAGAAGTTTACTTCGATGAGTTTATTGATATAAAAGATGCATTTAATAATGTGGTCATCTCTCCGCCGCTTAGAAAAAAACCTAAGATATCCGCAAGAGGGAAAAAGTTAACTGTCGAATTTGCTGAAGATGAAATTCTAAAAGATGATGCGACATATGTAATTAATTTTGGTGAAGCGATTAGAGATTTTACTGAATCTAATATTCTAAAAAATTTCAGGTATGTTTTTTCTACGGGGGATTATATTGATTCGCTTTCTATATCAGGAAATGTAGTAGATGTTAAAACGGGGAAACCAGTCGAAGACATTTTTGTAATGCTATACGATAATTTGGCAGACACTGTAGTTAGAACTGAGCGACCGTTTTATTTTTCGAGTACCGATAAAGAAGGGAATTTTAAGATA
>CALFUQ010000229.1 GCA_937929885.1 uncultured Saprospiraceae bacterium | reverse complement strand
GCAGCCATAGATGCACCAATTATGACTGAGCTCCAGTGGCAGCAAAACAGTAGTGATGAATCATATTTTTTGCAGGTTGCGATTTCATCTGATTTTTCTTCAACTATAATTGATACTACACTTACGGTTAATCAATTAAGTATTGCAGAAGGAGTGTTTGATGAATTAACAGAATACTTCTGGAGAGTGTCAGTATCAAACGGATGTAACAGTATTGTTTCGCAAACACAATCTTTTACTACCGATATGGGTGTCTCTACATTTCAATTAGATGATTTAAGTTTTGAGATCTATCCTAATCCTGCTTCGACTTTTATTAAGTTAATAAGTACTAATAATTTGCCGCGAAATCTAAGTATTTCACTCTACAACATTAATGGTCAGCTTATACTATCTGATCAAATAGATGCAGGGGGTAGGGTTTTAGATTTGAATGTGAGCCACCTATCAAGCGGTCTTTATTTTCTAAAAATAAATGATCAGGAAATATCTCACACAGAGAAAATGATAATCAACAACTAGTTTTTATTAGCGAGCTGGCCGCAAGCTGCATCGATATCCTTCCCCCTACTTTTTCTTACTGTTACTAGCACATCATTCCTAGTTAAGAAGGAAGCAAACTTATCTAAGCGTTCTTCACTAGATCTCTTTCCGTCGAATCCATCTATACTATTATACTCTATGATATTTACCCTTACAGGAAAGTGCTTACAAAGTGGAATGAGTTTTTTAGCATCCTCGATACTATCATTAAATTCATTAAAGGCAATGTATTCGTAGCTAATCTTATTTTTTGTTTCTACGTAGAAAAATTTTAATGCTTCTATCAAGACGGTCAGATTATTGCTTTCATTGATCGGCATGATGGTATTTCTCTTCATGTCGTCAGCAGCGTGGAGTGACAGAGCAAGATTAAATTTTACCTTGTCATGAGCTAGTTGCTTAATCTGCTTTGCTATACCTGCAGTACTTACCGTGATACGTTTAGGGGACATGCCCAGCCCAGTCTCAGAGCATAGCTTGTCTACACTATCCAAGACTGTACGATAGGCGAGGAGTGGTTCGCCCATACCCATATAGACAATATTAGTAAGATGATGATTATACTTCTCAATGCACTGTTGATTTACTTGTACGAACTGATCATAAATTTCGGAAGCATCTAGATTTCTAACTCGCTTCATCTTGCCTGTAGCGCAAAATGAGCAAGTAAGACTACAACCAACCTGAGTTGATACACAAACAGTGTAACGGTTAGTTTTAGGTACAGGAATCAATACAGATTCGATCATATGACCATCATGTAATCTAAATCTTGTTTTGATGGTGCCGTCATTACTTTTCTGGACTTTGTCAATAACGATAGGGTTAATACAAAACTCTGATTCAAGGGACGACCTCAGGTCTTTAGATAGATTTGACATGAATTGAAAATCAGAAACTCCCTTTTTCCATAGCCACTCATAGATCTGTTTGGACCTAAATTTGGGATGACCATTCACAGCAAGCTTTTCCTGCAATTGATCTATAGAAAGTTTCCTGATGTCGGTTTTTACTTGATTGTCCATTTGTTGCGACAAAGATAGCCTATTTAGAATCTGCTTTTGAGTAGATATTTATATCATAATCTTTATGATTTATCGTTTAATCCATATCAAATCGAAAGTCCACAGGCACATTCATGGATATATACAATAAGAGTTCTAATTGGAAGGTACTGCTTGGTATAGCGTGTATACTGATTATACTGGTGACTATATTGTATACCAACTATCTGGCTCAAGCACTTCAGGAGAGGGAAGAAGGCTATGTAAAGATTTATCTCTCCGCTCAACAAGAGATGGCTAAGACTAAGAATCTTGAAGATGGAGCAGATCTAGAATTAGAGGTAATCCAAAATTTAAAACTTCCTGTAATTATAGATAGAGGAGATAATGAATTAGATGGAGGTAACTTTGATGAAGAGCAAAATTCAGATCAAGAATTCTTAGCTAAGAAGAAGAGAGAGTTTGAGGCAAGTGGCAAAGCAGCTATACAAGGGCCAGGATATAAGTTACTTTATTTTGATTCTGAGCTAATGGGCTTGATTAAATTTTTCCCATTAGTAATGATTCTGGCACTTCTGATGCTTATGGCCTTAGGTTATTATCTATTTAGTTCTGCTAGGAAATCTGAGCAAAGTAGAGTCTGGGCTGGGATGGCAAAAGAAACTGCACATCAGCTTGGTACTCCGATTAGTGCTATCATGGCATGGATAGAACATCTTAAGGAAGAAGCAGGAGGCAACGAAGCACAACTAGAAATTATCGGCGAGTTATCCAATGATGTGGATAGATTAGAGCTAGTGGCTGACCGATTCTCTAAGATAGGATCAGCACCTGCACTGGAGAAGGTGAATGTATTCCAACAGATCGAAAAATGCATGGCTTACATGAAGCGTCGTGCACCTAAGCGAGTGGAGTTTAATACCTACTCAGATAGCGATAAGAGTGATGAGGCGATGATGAATCAGCATCTATTTGATTGGGTGGTCGAAAACCTCTTACGTAACGCACTTGACTCGATGGGAGGGAGCGGCAAGATATCGGCGAACGTTTATGAAGAGAATGAATATATTTGTATAGATATAGAAGACTCAGGAAAAGGAATACCATCTTCGAAATATAAAACCGTTTTTAAACCAGGTTATTCTACTAAGAAGCGAGGATGGGGGCTGGGACTCTCACTCGCAAAAAGGATCATAGAAAACTACCATTCTGGAAAAATATTTGTCAAAAATTCTAAGCTCGATGAGGGATCTACCTTTAGCATCAAGCTTCCTAAGGTTTAATTTAAGCGCATTTTGTCTGACGTTATGCAGTGTGGTATGCGCACAGCAAGTTTATCAATTTACGGTTATAGATGAGAGCAATAATCCGCTTATTGGCGTAGAGGCTTATACGAGCGATTATGCTTTTGGAGAGGTGACAGATGATAGAGGAATGGTTTCTATAGCTGAACAGTATATTGATCAAGAGATTACTTTTAGCTACTTAGGTTATGAGGAGCTAAAAGTCATGGGCCGTTTAATAGTTAATCGAGGTGGGATTGTTAGCCTAACACCTACCGACCAACTAATCGAAGAAATTATACTTATCGGACGTAATGAATTAAATCCAGATGCGCTACCATATAATGTGGAGTCTATTGGTGCTAGAGAACTTACGGCAACTAACCCACAGACATCTGCCGACGCATTAGCACAACACGCTAACGTATACGTACAGAAAAGTCAGATGGGTGGCGGTAGTCCAGTGCTAAGAGGTTTCGAAGCTAATAAGGTGTTACTCGTTGTAGACGGAGTAAGGATGAATAATGCCATTTATAGAAATGGTCACCTACAAAATGCGATAACCATAGATCAAGCTATGCTTGAGCAAATGGAAGTGATATTTGGTCCTAATGCACTTATCTACGGTAGTGATGCTCTCGGTGGCGTGATACATTTTAAATCTAGACTACCTAAGCTTAATTATGATGACACAAAGTCGATTGCTTGGGAAACAAATTATTACGCTAGATTCTCAAGTGCCAATAAAGAATTTACTAGACATGTAGATGTTAATCTTGGCAACGATAAATTTGCGAGTCTCACCAGTATCAGCTTCTCTGATTATAAAGACTTAAGAGCAGGAGCAAATAGACCTGATGCTTATCCCACCTTTGGCCAAAGATTAAAATATGTAGAGACTATTGACAATGAAGATGTGGAGGTAGACAATGAAAACATAAATGTACAAGTTGGTACCGCTTACAGTCAGTTTGATTTATTACAAAAATTACTTTTTCAAGCAAATGATAATTTGCAGTTTGTTTATAATCTTCAAATATCTAATAGTTCTGATGTGCCTCGATATGACCGATTAAGTGAAGCAGAAAGTGGGACGCTAGATTTTTCGGAGTGGTATTATGGCCCTCAGAAACGATTGTTTTCTTCCGTAACTATGAAGCACGTCAAAGAAACTAAACTTTATGATAAAGCAATTTTTATAGCTGCCTTCCAAAAAATCGACGAGGATAGAATTGAAAGAAGATTCGGAAGAACTACTAGATCGGTTGGAGAAGAGGATGTCAATGTCTGGAATCTAACGCTTGATTTCCACAAGGGAAAGCCTGAAGACAAGCATAAGCTTTATTACGGTGTTGACTATAACTATAACAAGGTAAACTCCCTAGCTTTTGAAGAGGATATAATTACAGAAGAGATTAACACTGATGTCCTGACAAGGTATCCAAGCCTTGGGAGTAGCATGAGCACCATGGGTGCTTATATCCAATATCACTTGTCTGATGATAGTAAACTTAAGCATCTAAATGTTGGCGCTAGATACACGGCTAACTTTTTAGACTTTACATATGATATTACTGACCCAATAGATTGGCCGACTAATCTCACTGATGGTGTTAACAGCCAAAATGATGCACTTATAGGTTCGATTGGATATGTACACAATACTCAAGATGGATGGCAGATCAGTAGTTTATTATCAACCGCTTTTCGTACGCCTAATATTGATGATATGGCAAAGATCCGAGTTAAGAGGGACGAAGTATCTTTCCCTAATGCCGATCTCACTCCTGAGAATTCTGTAAATGGGGAACTTACTCTTGCTAAGTCGGTCTTGGATGCTGGAGGAAGACAAAAACTAAAAGTAAGTATCACAGGTTTTGCCACTCAATTAAATAATGCGATAATCAGAGAGCCATTCCAACAAACTAACGGTTCATCTATACTTGTAAGCGGAATAGATACTTTTAATATTTTTGCCAATGTGAATGCTTCCAAGGCTACCATTTATGGTATCTCCACTAACCTAAATTATAGGCTTAATAGAAATCTAACAATTGACGGTTCATTTAATTGGACAAAGGGAAGGGTATTAGAACCAACGGAAAGGCCACTATCTCATATTCCGCCAGTCTATGGTAAATTAAGTATCAAGTATGCCCAAGATAAATGGGACATACAGTATGTAAGTAGGTACAATGGTAAAAAGCCAATCGAAGATTATGGTGACTCAACAGATAATCCAGAATACGCAACTCCAGAAGGTACACTCGCATGGCATACTATGAATGTGTATGGACAGTATAAGTTTAATGATCGGATACAACTATCTGTAGGGTTAGAGAACATTACGGATTTACACTACAGACAATTTGCGTCAGGGGTAAGTGCTGCTGGCAGGAATGCAATTATGACTTTAAGAGGAAAGTTTTAGAACTTAAATCCTAAACTCAATCCAAACGTCAAGTTACGATCAAAGTCATCAGAGAATACAAAGCTTCCATCATCATTGATCTCTGCATAAGAGTAGTCCATTAGATTATTGGTCATGTCTCTCATTCCTAGGTCTCCTCTAAGACTTAAGTATAGACCACGGTTAATATAGTAACTGACTCCAGCTAAGAATCCATAATCCATACTTCTGATTCTATTTCCATTATCTACTTCATGGAGAGAATATCCTCCTACAAGCGAACTCACCTGTGCTAATTCACCATTAGCTCTAAGTGTTATAGGTGGTGCAAAATTATTGTTGTTGAGATCAGCTAATTCATCCGATCGATAATTATGAAACTGACCTTGCTCAAAGGAGTGCTCTACAAAGTCATTCTCAGGACCAAATCTCCACTTGCCAGTGCCTATGGATGAGAAGATAAAATTTACGTATGCTCCTCCAAAAAATTCCCACTTTTCGAGCGTTCTCAAATGAACAGTTATCGGTAGGGCTACACCTCCACTAGAGATATCAAGATCATACTCGGTTCTATCTCTGACTATTTCATTTATACGGTATATAAGGCCAAAATCAGAAGCTGTTTCTCCGACACCTTGTGTAAATTTAAACCAACCATCACCTTCGTACTTATATTTGGTTCCGTTCTGATTATAAAGTAACTCACCTCTTACTGCCAAGAAGTCGGATAGGTTATAGGAAAAATTTATACCGAAGTGAAATCCATTTGAGATTGAAAATTTCTCTACATCTGGAATCTGAGGTCCGAGATACTTCCCGAAATTTAGTCCTGCACGTATGCCTATATTATACTCTTGAGCTTTTACCTGTGTCGCAGATATTGCTATTAAAACAGATAAAATAATAAACTTTCCAATCCTCATACGAATTCTAAATTAGCTGCCAAAGATAGATTAAATTTGAAATCTTGATTATTTAGAAAACAATAGCCATACACACTTAACAAATTCATAATTTTTGAAAAAAATACTTGTCTTTATTGGGGTTATTGTATTCCTATATGCTATCGTCCTCGGAGTACTATATGCTGCCCAAGATAATATGATCTATATGGCGAGTCATTTGCCCAAGGACCATGAGTTCAAGTTGAGATATCCTGCTACGGAGTTATTCCTTAAGCACGAAAATGGCAATGAAATCAATGCACTCTCTTTTAAAACGAATCAATCGTCAAAAGGCGTCGTGCTATACTTTCATGGCAATTCTAGAAATCTACAGCACTGGGGTAGATTCGTAAACAAGTTTTTGAGTAGAGGGTATGATGTTTTTATGATTGATTATCAAGGCTATGGCAAAAGCGATGGAGAGGTAGGCCAACAAGCTATTTATGAAGATGCTATGTTAGCCTACAATCATGTGAAAGAAGAATATGCAACTGATGAAATTATTCTGTATGGTCGTTCTCTTGGGTCAGGGCCTGCGAGTTATTTATCAACAATAGTAGATGCTAAAATGCTAGTATTGGTGACCCCATTTTATAGTATTCCAGATGTTGTTAAGGTACAAGCTCCATATGTGTTTATTCCATTTGAGCTGAATACGGTATTCCCAAATTACAAACATGTTCCAGAGGCAAAAATGCCTGTACATATCGCTCACGGTACCGAGGACAATATTGTGCCATTAGAATCAGGATTAAAACTTAAGCCATTGCTTAGGGCTAATGACTCCTTTACTATTATCGAGGGAGGTAGTCATAGGAATCTAGTTAGATATGATAAGTTTGATGCTTTACTGGATAAATTGTTACGGAGCTAATGGGAAAGAATAAGCTTAAGAAATTTGCTGATATACTTTCGTTGCCGAATGTATTTGAAAATTTTAATCCTGACGATGAGTACTTGATTAATGGGGATAATGACAAAGTAGAAATTAAGGGAAAATGGAGATCTGATTTCTTTAAAAATGATAATCCTATAATCCTTGAATTAGCTTGTGGTCGAGGAGAATATTCTATCGGACTTGCTGAGATGTACCCTGATAAAAATTTTATTGGAGTAGATATCAAAGGTGCCCGCATCTGGCAGGGAGCCAATCAAGCGATTGAAAAAAATCTGAATAACGTAGCTTTCCTGCGTACAAGAATAGAACTTATCACTTCTTATTTTGAGAAAGACGAGGTGGATGAGATCTGGATAATTTTTCCTGATCCATTTCTTAAACGGTCTAAATCTAATAGGCGACTGACTTCTCCTGTATTCCTAAGTGAGTATCGTAAAATACTAAAATCTAAAGGCCTAGTACATCTTAAAACTGACTCACCACCGCTTTATGAGTTTACCTTAGAAACTATAGCTGAAGATGAGAATTGTATCATAAATTATCAAAATGATAATATTTATGCTTCAGAATTAGCGTATAAAGAGCTGATTATCAAGACTTACTACGAAAGATCACATCTCAAAGATGGTAGGCTAATCAAGTATGTCCAGTATACGATCTAGCTGCATCTGTGTATAATTATGCTTACCTACACTTCTTTTAGAACTCTTTAAGCGAGTTTTTCACTTCATTCGTCGACATAAGATTGTTTTTGTTTTCACCTGCTTTAATTTGATAGTATCAAACAAAAAGAACAGAACTATGAGAACATTATCCACACAAAACGTACTGTACGATTACAGATACTTAGATGTTAAAGAAGAAGTAAAATGTAGTTTAAAGACTGCGCTAAGCATGAGAAGAGATTTTGCTAAAGTCGAAGAGGAAGAGAATTTTACAATTGTAGAGCGAGTATTGATATTAGCAGGGATAGTAGGTACAATGTCGATTGTTTACTTCGGCTTATGTTACCTAGTATAAAAATGACGAAAAGTAAATATTGAAATTATAACGAGCCACCTAAAGAGCAACTACGAACAACTTCAAGGTGTTATTTGATTGATTTAGATTAGAGGATTTGTCTGAAGAGGCAGGTCCTCTTTTACGTAATTAGCTAAGATAACTCTCACAAAGTCTAACCTTCAAAATGATTCCAGCCCTGAGCTTTAATGTCATGGATGTTGCCACCAGTTGTATGTAGTTTAACACCGTCTTTTCTTTCTACTATTTCACCTATGATGTAGACACTAGGCATTAGTCTAACTTTTTCTAAGTCCTCAGGTTTCACCGTAAATAGCAATTCATAATCTTCTCCGCCATTAAGCGCACAAGTAGTAGGATCTAATCTAAACTTCAGAGCAAGCAATTCAGATTCTTGATTGATAGGAATTTTTCCTTCTTCTAAGTAAGCCCCCACATTAGATGCTTCACAGATATGAAATAATTCTGAAGCCAACCCATCAGAAATATCAATCATCGAGCTAGGCACAAATTCTTTCTTTTCGAAAAACTCAATCATATCTTTTCTTGCTTCAGGTTTGAGCTGTTTTCCGAGTGCATATTTTTGCTCATCTAAGTCTGGCTGTATATCTGGATCATCGAGGAATAATTGTTTTTCTCGTTCTAAAATTTGTAGTCCTAAGTAAGCTCCACCGAGTTGGCCGGATACACAGATGATATCTCCTACACTTGCCCCTTTTCTAGTTACGATTTTCTCTTTCGAGGCTTCACCTATTGCAGTTATACTTATAGTCATTCCTTTAGGAGAGGAAG
This sequence comes from uncultured Saprospiraceae bacterium, assembly GCA_937929885.1. Taxonomy (GTDB): domain Bacteria; phylum Bacteroidota; class Bacteroidia; order Chitinophagales; family Saprospiraceae; genus CALFUQ01. The sequence continues at coordinate 14,762 of CALFUQ010000229.1, read as the reverse complement.
TCATATCTCCTCCTATTAAGTCAACATTGTAGCGCTCACATGCCATACGGATCCCCTCGTATAATTCGTCCATCGCTTCAACAGAGTATTTATTAGAGATAGCGATTGATACGGTTATTTGCTTAGGAGTAGCATTCATGGCATAGATGTCTGATACATTGACCACTACCGACTTATATCCTAGATGCTTTAGCGGTGAGTACATTAGGTCGAAGTGGATACCCTCTACCAACATATCGGTAGAGACCACTGTCAGCATGGTAGCATCACTTGCTATAACAGCTGCATCGTCTCCTATGCCCATAATAGTGGAGTCATGATATAACTCAATATTCTTCGTAAGATGCTTGATAAGCCCAAACTCACCTAAAGAGTTGACATCCGTAAACTTTACTTTTCCTTGCTCTGTTTTTTCATTCGCCATATTAAAGAATTGATTTCATATAATTCTTAATTGATTTGCATGTCATTGATTCCCAATATTTCAGCTTTTCCTAAATTCATAGCTGGAGCTATGAATTTCCAAAAGAGCTTCAGCTTGGAAACCAAGACCATACAACTCTTTTTAACCTTCATTATAAAATCACTTCTCAACAAAAGTATGTCTTATTGCATTAATTCTGCGACACTTTTCCAGAGGCCATCATTCTGTGGTATAGGCGCTTTAAGATCTATTTGCTTATTTGATTTTGGATGCTTGAATGAAATCTCGTATGAATGCAAATGAATTGAGCGATCTTGATTTTTGCGTCTGGCATTATATTTCACATCGCCTTTGATGGGATGACCTATGTGTGATAACTGGGCCCTGATTTGATGAAACCTTCCTGTCTTGAGTTCTACTTTTAATAAATCATAATTATCCATGGATTTAATCAACTCATAGGCTAGGATTGCTTTTTTAAATTCTTCCTTAGCTTCATTCTTTACCTCTGATCTCATCTTCTTACCATCTTTTCTGAGATAGTGAGTAAGTTCATTGGTCTCTGGTTGAATACCTTTCTTGACGACAGCTAGATAGTTTTTCTTGATGCGGTCATTACTAGAAAAGTAAGTTTGGATTTCTTTTTTCTTTGCCATCAAAACTATTCCTGAGGTTGGCCGATCTAATCTATTGATTAGGTATAAGTTGGCTTTTGCATACATGATGGCTAACTGGAGTAGAGACTTATCATTGGATTTATCATCTTGTACTGGCATGCCTGCAGGCTTATTGAGTATCATAAGATGATGGTCTTTGTACAATACAAGATCTGAGATCGTCATGGTTGCGAAAGTACGCTATTCTTTATCCGATTAGAAGTCATGTTCATCGATTAAAAGATAATTGATTAGGTATAGTCTTCCTATATTTGGCAACAACGAAATTCAACATATGCCTATCCTTTCTTTAGATAATGTAGTTAAGCGTTATCACAATCATACTGCTGTCGATCATGTGACTTTTAATGTGGAGAAGGGCAGTATTTTTGGGCTCTTAGGGCCAAATGGAGCTGGTAAGACTTCATTGATAAGAATCATAACTACCATCACAGGAGCTGATGAAGGAAGGATTCTTTTAGATGGCGAACCACTTTCATCTTTTAGTCCAGCACAGATAGGGTACTTACCAGAGGAGCGAGGTCTCTATAAAAAAATGAAAGTTGGAGAACAACTCTTATACCTAGCTCAACTAAAAGGTATGACAAAGAAAGATGCTAGAGATTCACTATTTGCTTGGTTAGAAAAATTTGACATAAAGGACTGGTGGGGAAAGAAGGTAGATGAACTGTCAAAAGGGATGCAACAAAAAATTCAGTTTATTTCTACTGTGTGTCACAATCCTAAATTATTAATCCTTGACGAGCCTTTCTCAGGCTTAGATCCGATTAATACTAATCTCATAAAGGATGAGATATATGAATTGAATAAAAACGGAACAAGTATTATTTTCTCCACGCATAGGATGGAGCAAGTAGAGCAGATCTGTGAGGACATTGTATTGATGAACAAAGGAAAGGTAATCTTGGAAGGAAGGGTAGACGCACTCCAAGAACGATTCAAGGAAAACAAATTTAGAATAGGGTTTAAAGGAAATCTAGATCGAGAATTGACTAGTGATTCTTTTGAGGTGTTAAGTGATAGTGAAGACGACCTCATAATTAGTGTGAAAGAAGGACATGACTCTAACGAGCTATTAAGAGAACTCATGGATAGAGGACATGATATCATTTCTTATAACGAAATCTTACCGACCCTCAATGAAATATTTATTAAACAAGTAGACGGACAAAGCGATGAATAAGATTTGGCTAATTATAACAAGAGAATTTTCTACAAGGGTAAAGAGTAAAGCTTTTCTCTTAGGTACTTTCCTTGCACCGCTTGCTATGGTTGCATTTTTTGCACTTATAGGTTTCGTGATGTCCAGGGGTTCCGATGAACAAAGGAATATTGCTGTTTACGATAAAAATGATCTACTTAAAGGTGCTATTGAATCTACCGACAATATAAACTTAGATATATCTAGTAAGTCATTTGCAGATTTAGTCAAAGACTATGAAGAGAAAAAAATAGATGGAATAATTGAAATACCAGAAAGTATAAATGAAAATGAAAATCGTTTTCAAATAACTTATCATAGTGATGATCAACTAGCAATCGACGAGTCTTTAATTGTAGGTAACAGAATAGAAGATAGGATTAGGGATTACAAAGTTAAATCGCTAGGTCTAGATCTAGAGAAGATAGATAAACTATCAACCTATGTTTCTTTAGCGCCTAAAACTATAATAGAGAAGGATAAGAAAATCAGTTCTATGACTAACATTGTAGGATCGGTTATGGGTGGTGTTATAGGTTATGCAATGTTTATGATTATTATATTTTATGGTGGTCAAGTTATGCGAAGTGTAATGGAAGAAAAGGTGAACCGAATAATAGAGGTGTTAATCTCATCTGTAAAACCATATCAGCTCATGATGGGTAAGATTATAGGTGTAGGTTCCGTCGGTCTATTACAAATATCAATTTGGGTATTACTTTTAGCACTATTAGCTCCTCTATCATCGATGTTTATTGGTGCGGAGACCACGTCTTCGCTCACAGATGTAGCAGGTGTATCTCCAGAAGATATGCAAGCAGCAATGAGTGAAGGTCAGGAGAAGATGGTCCAAGTCATGCAAGAGCTAAGAAATCTAAACTGGGCAGTTTTAATCCCTATGAGTATCATTTATTTTCTTGGAGGGTATTTTGCTTATGCATCACTATTTGCAGCGCTAGGATCAGCAGTAGGAGAGGATATTAATGAAGCACAGACACTTATGTTGCCAATTATGATGCCTCTTATGCTTGCAGTGTATATCGCATTCAGTGCTGTGCAAGCACCTAATACTTCGCTCGTTGTTTGGTCCTCGATCATACCACTATTGTCTTCAGTTGTTATGCCAGTCAGGCTGCCCGCCTCACCACCAGTATGGGAGGTTATTTTATCAGTTGTTCTGTTAATTGCATTTTGTTTTTTCTTTGTTTGGCTAGCAGGTAGAATCTATAGAGTAGGTATACTGATGTACGGTAAGAAAGCTTCATTTAGAGAACTTGCTAAGTGGGTGTTTTTTAAAGGATAGGCTAATAAAACCCCTTTGTATTTCTCAATCCTTTTCCCTCACCAACTTCTCCCTGCCAAAGACAGTCGGAGTAATTGCAAATGGAGAGGAATCCGCCATGGTTATTATTTATACTTAAATTATAAAGTACTAGATACTTAAATACTTCTGCTTTCTCAATTGAAATTGGGGAAAGGTGGTTTCGACCTAAGTCGAAATCGGATAGAAGAAAACACTAATCCTCAAAAACGATACTAACATCCGCAGTCTGTGGATGAGCTTGGCAAGTAAGTATATATCCATCTTCCACTTCGTCATCATCTAGCGCATAGCAAGCATCCATGACAACTGTTCCTGACTTAGTCTTAGCTACACAGGTAGAGCAAGCTCCACTAGTGCAAGAGTAAGGTGGTTCGTAGCCTGCATCAATGACAGCTTCGAGGATCGTTTTATCAGCTGGTACAGACACCTCGAATTCTTTACCAGATAGTTTTACTTTAATATTTTGGGCACCACCACTTGGTGCAGGTGCTGCTCCTTCTTTGCCATTATCGTCTGGTGATGCAAAGTATTCTATCAGTATTTCTTTTTTGTCTACACCTATTGATTCTAGAGACTTTAATACCATATCCATCATAGGGCCTGGTCCGCAAATAAGATATTTTTGAGAGTTGCCTCGCTTAGGATTATCTTCAAAGAATAATTTAATTTTTTCTTCACTTAAAAACCCTTTCCATCCTAGCCAACTTATTTTAGGTTTTTTAAACATACTGGTAAGGCCAGTCGCTTTTTCTTGCACTGGTTCACTAAGAATATGTCTTACGGTAATTTGATCAGAATATTTTTTGATTAAGTTGTCTAGTTCTTTTTTGAATATGATACTATTCTCATCTCTATTACCATAGAGTAGGTGACAGACACTCATCGGTTCTTTTTCTACGATGGTCTTGATCAGTGCCATCATAGGAGTGATGCCACTCCCCCCAGCAAACATATAATAGTCTACTTGTTTCTCAGGATCAGTTGCAACAGTAAACTTCCCATCAGGTACCATTACCTCCATATCTAACCCTTCCTTAGCAACATCGTTAATATGGTTAGAGATTACTCCCTTAAAGACTCGTTTAGTAGTTACCGCCATCTCATTATCAAGAGGACTGGTACATATGCTGTAAGCTCTTCTATATTCTTTACCATCAAGATCAAACTTGAGGGTAAGGTATTGACCAGCTTTATATTGATACTCTTCCTTTAGATCATCAGGTATATTAAAATATACTGAGGTAGAATCTTCCGTTTCTTTTATTACTTTGCCAACTTTGAGGGTATGGAACTTCAAATCGAATTCTATTTATTTTTAAAAATGCAAATGTAAAACATTGACTGTGTAGGCGCAGCACTTTTTATGACTAAATTATCTATCATCATCCCTGCTTATAATGAGGAGAATACTATTGAAAAAATAGTAACTAAACTCATAAATACTGAGCTTATTCAGGATGTCCAGAAGGAGTTAGTCATTGTTAATGATTGCTCAACAGATGGCACACGATCAGTAATAGATCAGTTAAAATCAAGAAATCCCGAAGCTACAATCATAATTCACGATCATGATAAGAACAGGGGTAAGGGAGCTGCTCTACATTCAGGAATAGCCATAGCGACAGGAGATATAATCGTAATCCAAGATGCAGACTTAGAGTATGACCCATCAGAGTTAAACAAATTATTAAAGCCTATTCTAGGTGGATTTGCGGATGTAGTATATGGTAGTAGATTTATTGGTGGGCAACCACACAGGATACTTTTCTTTTGGCATTCTATCGGTAATAAGATGCTTACTTTCCTCTCTAACATGTTTACCAATCTTAATATCACGGATATGGAGACCTGTTATAAAATGTGGAAAGCTGATATAATTAAAGGTATAAAGCTTAAAGAAAAGAGATTCGGGTTTGAGCCTGAGGTAACTGCTAAAATGTCAAGAGTGCCTGGAGTAAGGATTTACGAAGTTGGCATTTCATACTATGGCAGAACTTACGAGGAAGGCAAGAAAATTAATTGGAAGGACGGAGTTAGAGCTATATACTGCATTTTCAAATATAATATCTGGAGTAAATAGTATTTAGTCGATTCTTTATGCATTCTCATTGCAATTTGGCTATTTTGGTATAACCTGATGACAGAAAGAAAAAACAAACGAACTAAGGAATTTTTTAGAGAGTGGCTTGAGAAGTTGCAGCAAGAATCATGGCAGTTGGAGCTGCTGATTTCTGGATTGGCGTTGTTTGGGATATGGGAGAGCAAGGATATGCTTGATGGATTAAGTGACTATATCGAACTCAATGCTACTGGTGCATTAGTCAATCAACTTAGAAATTTTAATGCATTTATACATATCACTTGGACCATATTTTTTCTCAATTTATTGATACATATCATCGTCAGAGGCTTGTGGATAGGTGCTATAGGGTTGCGATATGTTTCTGGCGATATAGATTATGAGGCACTTGGCTACACTGAGCGTTTTGAGAATTTCCTTAAAAAGAATGTTGGAGATTTTGATGATTACATAGAGCGGTTAGAGAAACTAAGTAGTATTATTTTCTCGTTCACTTTTCTCTTATTATTCTTCTTTGTAAGTATACTATCCCTTTTTGTTTTTATGGGGCTAGTTGCCCAGACTTTAAACAACTTCGGGGCAGATAGTGAAGCAGTAGTAATTACATTTTTTTTATCAATGCTCATTTTGTGCGTGATGGTCTTCATAGACTTTATTTCATTTGGATCATTCAAAAGAGTGGACTCTGCATTCTTTACAAAAGTATATTACTGGATCTATCGGTTGATGGGTATTCTCACGCTGTCATTTCTATTCAGGCCACTGTTCTATAATTTTATAGATGATAGATACACAAGAAGGCTAGTCATTTTTGCCATTCCTTATATTTTGTTCATCAGTATAGTCGTGCCCACATTAGGATTTAACGCGGATGCATATATGCCATCCTTTAATAGAAATGTGAAATTTGATTCTTTGATATCTTCAAGGTCAATTAAATATATACACTATGATAATCTTAGAGAACAATATGCTCGAAGAGAATATGAAGGTCGTAGAAACCCTATTATCGATGTGGTGAGTTTAGATTCCTATGAATATAATGAAGAATCATTGGCAAAAATTTTCTTCAGATCAAGTGACAACGAAGGGCGGACGATTGAAAATAAATTTCCTGATCTAGATCCATTTTCTGAAAAAGGGTTTCACTCATTGTTCAATTCCTCTTCAAGAGATAATGAATCACTTGAAGCAATCTCTACTGAAGAAGTAGAAGAAAAAAGATTTATGAGAAGAATACTCAGGGGAGAATATGAAAAGGTTTCTGAGGATCTAAAGACAAAGTTTGAAAGTAAGTTAGCCCATTATCAATCGTTTGATGTCTCTTCCTTAGATTCATTAGTCAAAGATATAGGTAAGAAGTATGAACTTAAAAGAAGAGATTACTATGAAGAATATCTGGATGAGATGTTAGCCGCTAAGTTATCATTGATAGAACTACAGATCGATAGTACAGATATTACTGATCAGCTTGACTGTTCTTATTTTATACATCCTAATATGGGTGAGAAGGGAATATTATGTTATTTTCCGATATCATCTTATTCCAATGGAAAACATAATATAACCTACAACTTTGAACGAAGAACTAATAGTGACGATAAGGAGGATATAGATAACTTCACCATAAGTTTTCCATTTGTAATTAACCGAAAAATAAATTTCTAATGAATACAACTTTAAAATATGGGTTATTAGCAGGAGTCTTAACTTCAGCTGTATTAGTTGGACTTCATTTCATTAGTTTCGAATTAAGTCAAAGTTTCTCAGGGCAGCTCTTCTTTGGACTTGTTTTTCCTATAATCTTCATGGTCTTAGCTATCAAAGTTGAACGACAAAATCAAGAAGGATTTATCTCTTTTGGAGAAGGACTAAAAACAGCTTTTCTAGTTTATATGATTAGTGCTTTAATAATAGGAATCTCTCAGTATGTGTTGTACCAGACCTTCACTGATGATACATGGACGAGGATAGTAGACATGCAAAGAGCTAATGCAGAAGGAATAATGAAAATGGTAGGTGGTGATCAAGTTGCAATGGATGACGCTTTAGATCAAGAGTTTACAATTGACAAAATGAAATCCTCTATGTCTGGCATAGGTGCATTCATGATCGGATTGTTTGGTAATGCTATTATAGGTTTGATAGTTTCGCTGATTGTAGCAGCAATCATGAAACGTAATCCCAATGCTTGACACTAAACCTTGGCTACGAATTTTTTGATATTGCGCCAGTAATAATGAAGCGAAATCCTTTATATTAAATAATATTTTATAACAAAAAATCAACTTATGCCTAACTTTTTGAAATACGGATTAATGGCTGGATTGTTATATGCAGCTTATGCATTGATACTACAATTTTCAGGTTCAGATCTAAGATTTAATACCAGTATTGGTTTTGCGGCTATACTTATAACTCCAATAATTTTTATGGTTATGGCGGTAAAAGCTGAGAGAAGTCATCAAGAAGGTTTGTTATCATTTGGAGAGGCATTGAAGACCTCATTCTTGACTTATCTTATTTTTATAATCATTGCGGTTTTAGTAGCTCAGATTGTAATGATGCTATATTCTCCAGAAGATTGGGAAAGGAATCTTGAAATCCAAAGAAACATAATATCAAGTACGTTTGGAGCCTTAGGGATGGATCAGCTAATGATTGATGAAGAAATGGATAAGATTACTCTAGAATCAATTAAAGAGCAAGCAACTGGAATTGGAGCAATTCTAATGGGAACCTTAGTGTATGCTTTTGTAGGATTGATAACCAGCCTTATCATCTCGGCAATAATGAAGAAAAACCCAACGCCATAGAATTCTAAAGATTAGACAAATAAAAAAGAGGAAGTCTCGTAATGAGACTTCCTATTCTTATTTTACGACTTAACTCTCAAAATAACCCCTTAGTTTAAGATTTAAGTTTTTACCCTTGATAATTAAAAAACACCCTTAATGTTTTTTGTCATCCTAGAATGAGAATAGTATTTCGTTAAATACATATACAAGACTCAAGATCCCTATAATCCTCCTGCTAAATTACTCTACAAACCTCTCTACGGTGGTCTACTTGTAGTCTACAGAAATCTATATGTCGGTATTAATTGACAGCTGCTTTACATTTTGGGCTAGATCACACTCCGATAAATAAGGTAAATCCCAAAAATAAATAGTCCAACTCCTGCTATCCTGTTAAACCACTGTAATTGGTGAGACTGCATTTTAGCTTTGATCTTCTTGGCTAGTAGAATCTTTAAGCTATCGGTTGTGATAATTGTAAACATAATAGCTCCAAGAAAGATAAGTGCCTGAGTCCCAGTTATCTTGCGAGCAATTACATAGGTAGATATCACACCAAGCCAGAATATGAAAGTAAACGGGTTAATTGTATTAACAAGAAAACCCTTCACCCAGAAGCCTGCATAGTTCTTTGCACTGAAGTACTTTTTCTCTGGACCTATTTTTACTTTCTTTAGAAACGCTCCTATGCCAAATGCAATTAACACCAATCCTCCAATTAGGCCTAGCCAAAACCTAAAGCTACCTCCTTGTACAACATCGCCGATAAGATTAAGCGCAAAATAACTAGACGCAATAATCAGAAAATCACTAACCCAAATTCCTAACCCTACAGCTAGTCCAGCTGAGCCACCATTTTCTAAAGACGTCTGTATCAAAGCAATAAGGATAGGACCGAGCATGATTGTCAACATCAGACCTAAAGCTACCCCCTCTATTGCGTATTGCATTGTTAATCTTTTATCGCTTTAAGTTAGTGAAGTTTACTCTTTATTGATTTCAATGGTAAATCGTTGCTACAACTTTTCTGCTACCCCCTCTATTTCTAAATTCACAAAGATAGATGCCTTGCCATGTACCGAGATTTAAATTACCATCTGTAATGGGTATAGTTACAGAGGAACCTACCAGACTAGCCTTGATATGAGCAGGCATGTCATCAGGCCCTTCTATGGTGTGTACTAAGAATGGCTCATTTTCTGGTACTATCTTATTAAAGAATGATTCAAAATCGACGAGTACATCAGGGTCAGCAGCTTCGTTTATAGTTAATCCTGCACTGGTATGTTTGATATATAGATTTAGAATACCTTGGTTAGGTAATACGCCTAAGTTAGCGATGACCTCTCGAGTTATAATATGGAAGCCTCTAGATCGAGCTTGGAGAGAAAATGATTCTTGTCTTATCATTTTGTAAAGGTTACAAGAGTCAAATTAAACTTAGATTACTAATTAAAATTATTAGAGATTTTAGGACATACTAAGTCGCCAAAATACTTCATAATACTAATGCCAAATAAATTGTAGGTGTCATTGTCCTTGCTATTACCTCTCTGTCTTCCAGCTTGTGGGATTTCTGGATTGAGTGCAGTGCCTGATGACAATAAAACTCCATCAGTGCCTCTATTGATCAATAGATTGTTAGGGTCAGGGTAAGCCCCACTCACATCATCGATATGGTCAGTAAATATTTTTCGTACTCCGAATTCTAGATTCATACTCCACGACTCCGCTATATCCCATTTAAATCCAACACCAAATGTAAACGAACCACTGATAGGTAAATACTCATCGCCGTCAGCTTGTCCTTCCGTCCCAAAATCTCTTAGGGAGTAAGTTGTCCCATCTAGTTTCCTTTTTGGATCATGATAGAATATTGATAGCCCACCAAACATATATGGCGTGTACCAATAATCTTTGCTGCCATGCACATAAGGGAAGAAGTTAAATTCTGCTTGACCCGTAAATTCATAGATGTCATTATAGAATTCTAAGTTTCGTTCTATTTCGAATTGATTATCTGAGTCAGTATCGCTAGCATTTATCCTAGCATAATTTAGACTTCCTTTAAAACTTACCCGATTGTCGAGATTGTATCTAGCATTTAGCCCTCCAGCAAAACCTGGTTTGTTAAGTCGATAATTAGTGTTGAGATCACCAAAGTAGTATGCTCCTCCGACCCATCCTCCGAGTTCTAGCCCTTTTTGAGCAGTAAGCTGATAGCTCATGCAACAAAGCAAAAAGAATACAAAAGCTAATCTATTGGTCATGGGTGACTATCCTTTAAGAACAAGTATTAAAACGGCAGGAGAGAACTTTTGGTACTTATTATCTACAGGATTATAGCCCAGCAGCAGCAGATATCTCTAACATCCTGTCTATACTAGCCACACCTTGCTCAATGATCCAATCATCAAGATGGATCTCTGGTAACTCATGCTCCATCGCTAGGTAAAGTTTCTCCATAGTATTCCTTTTCATGTGAGGACAGTCATTACAAGCACAAGTATTGTTAGGTGGTGCAGGTATGAAAGTTTTATTCGGAGATTTTAATTCCATTTGATGCAAGATTCCAGCCTCTGTCGCAACGATAAATTTTTCTGCTGGGTCTTCTTGAGTAAATCTTAGAAGTCCACTAGTGGATCCTATGAAGTCAGCTTTTTCTAGTAGGTGTGCTTCACATTCTGGATGCGCTATGAATTTTGCATCTGGATGTCTAAGCATCAACTTTGTTATCTTCTCATGGGAGAATATCTCATGTACCATGCAAGTACCATTCCATAGGATCATGTCACGTCCTGTCTCTTTGATCAAGTATGCTCCCAGATTTTTGTCTGGGGCAAAGATGATACCTTTATCTTTTGGTACACTGTTAACTACATGTACAGCATTAGAGGAGGTACAGCAAATGTCCGTTAGCGTTTTTAGCTCAGCCGTACAATTGATGTAACTGATCACAACATGATCAGGATATTTTTCTTTGAACTTTCTAAATAGGTGTGGAGGGCAAGAATCTGCTAATGAGCACCCTGCCTTAAGATCAGGGAGTAAAACTTTTTTCTCAGGACTCAACATTTTAGCTGTTTCCGCCATAAAGTGTACCCCTGCAAATACGATTATCTCTGCATCAGTTTCAGCTGCTTTCTGTGACAGCCCTAAACTATCACCTATATAATCAGCAATATCCTGAATCTCAGATTCTTGATAGTAGTGTGCGAGAATAATAGCATTCTTTTCTTTTTTAAGTCGCTCTATCTCTGCTACTAGATCTAATGTTGGGTCTACATCAATATTTAGAAATCCGTATTTATTAAGATCCTCTTTGGCTATTGCTAACTGACTGCTCATCTTGTTTTTGATATTATCTATTTAATAAAGGAAAAATTGAGGGTTTTCGTTCACAATAAAAGAAGTATAGATGAATAAAATTTATACATACTTCCTTCACTATCAATGCCTCATCTATCTAATTAGTTTTTAGAAAATATTATTGTGAAAAACATGTGGGTTCCATGTTTTTAAAGGTCTAATAATGGAGTAGAATAATATTCTCACTCAAATATTTTGTTAGCGTGTTAGTAACAAATTGGTCTTCTAGATTAGCTAGGAGACCATTTTTTATTTTAATTCGCTTTTCAAGTATTTGCCTGTATAACTAGTCTTATGCTTGACTAACTCTTCAGGAGTCCCTGAGAATAGTATATCTCCACCATATTTTCCTCCTTCTAGACCAACATCGATTATATGATCGGCCATTTTGATCACATCCATGTTGTGTTCGATTACAATCACGGTATTTCCTTTGTCTACAAGTTTATTAAGGACATCGAGGAGATGTTTGATATCTTCAAAGTGGAGGCCTGTCGTAGGTTCATCCATTATGTAAAGGGTGTTACCAGTATCTTTTTTGGCTAGCTCTTCAGATAATTTTACTCGCTGTGCTTCTCCACCTGATAGGGTAGTAGCTTGCTGACCGAGCGTGATATATCCTAGTCCTACACTATTAAGTGTCTTAAGTTTTCTATAGATGTTGGGGATTGCTTTAAAGAATTCTACGCTTTCTTGCACTGTCATGTTTAGCACGTCAGAGATAGATTTGCCTTTATAAATAATCTCAAGGGTCTCTCTATTATATCTTCTACCAAGGCAGGTCTCACAGTCTACATACACGTCTGGCAGAAAATTCATTTCGATAGTGCGTTTACCTGCTCCTTGGCAGGTTTCACATCGTCCACCTTTCACATTAAACGAAAACCTGCCAGCCTTGTATCCTCTGATTTTTGCTTCAGGTAGATTGGTAAATATTTTTCTGATGTCGGTAAAAACTCCTGTGTAAGTTGCAGGATTAGATCGTGGTGTTCTACCAATTGGTTTTTGATCTATCTCTATTACTTTATCGAGGTGATCTATACCTTCTATTTTTTTATACTTGAGTGGTCTCTGTATGCTCTTATAAAAGTATTGGCGAAGAATAGGGTAGAGTGTAGAGTTAATCAAGGAAGATTTACCACTACCTGATACGCCAGTGATACAAACAAAAGTCCCAAGTGGGATTGAGAGGTTCACCTTTTTAAGGTTGTGTCCTTCTGCTCCTTTTAAAACAAGTTTTTTGCCGTTTCCTTTTCTTCGTTTTTCAGGGATCTCAATCTTATCAGTTTCATTCAGGAATCTTGCAGTACTACTATCTAACTTCAAGAAAGATTTAGGAATTCCTTCACTCACAATTTTCCCACCGTGCTTACCTGCTCCTGGCCCGAGATCAATCAGGTAGTCAGATGCAAGCATGATATCTTTGTCATGTTCTACTACTAGTACTGTGTTTCCTATATAAGTAAGATTCTTTAAGGCATTGATAAGGCGATGATTATCTCGCTGGTGTAAACCTATACTCGGCTCATCCATGATGTAGGTGATGCCTGTAAGTTGAGATCCGATTTGTGTAGCTAGTCTAGTTCTCTGAGATTCACCTCCAGAGAGTGTTCTAGCAGGTCTGTTTAAGTTTAAATAATCTAACCCTACTTCTAATAAAAATCCTAACCTTAATCTGATTTCCTTTAAGACATCTCTCGCAATCTCAAGTTGCTTTTTGTCAAGGTGTTTTTCGATCTTACTAAACCATTCGTAAAGATCCACTAAATCCATCTGCGCTAATTCACCGATATGCTTATCTCCTAACTTAAAATGTAAGGATTCTTTTCTGAGTCTATAGCTATTACAATCTTCACATTTATCGATAGTCATAAAATCTTCTGCCCATCTACGGATTTTCTCAGAGGATGATTCTCTAAACCACCGCTCAAGCATATTCGTAATGCCTTCATGAGCAAGGTTGTACGTGAGATCATGCTTACTATATCTTAAATCGACATCAAAATCTTCACTACCTCCATGAAGAATTGCATCGAGTGCTTTCTTTGGAATCTTGTTGATAGGAGTGGAGAAAGTGAATTTGTATTTCTTAGCGATCTTCCTCAATTGCTTGAAAGTCATGTTATCTCTCACTTCGCCAAATGGAGCAATTCCTGCCTCATTGATACTTTTAGTATCGTCGGGAATGACCTTATCCATGTCAACTAAATTAAGTTGACCAAGTCCTTTACAAGTTTTACAAGTCCCGTAAGGAGAGTTAAAAGAGAAGGAATTAGGTGAAGGCTCCTCATAAGAAATTCCACTATCTGCACACATCAACTTTTTACTGAATGGATAGATCTCGTCAGTATCAGCATTCTGCACCATAATAAAATCATTGCTCAGCTTCATAGCAATCTCCATTGAAGCTGCCAGTCTTTCTCGCTTACCTTTTTCGATTTTAAGTCGGTCTACTACGATTTCTATATCGTGTACTTTATATCTGTCTAGTTGTAATCCGGGAACCAGATCCACAATCTTTCCATCGACTCTAACTTTGGTATAACCCTTCTTTCTTGTTTGGTCTAAAAGTTCTCGATAGTGTCCTTTACGAGCTCGGATCATCGGAGATAGGATAATGATCTTTTTACCATTAAAGTCTTTGAGGATTTGCTTGATGATTTTCTCTTCAGAGTATTTCACCATGCGTTTACCTGTTACATGGGAGTATGCTTCTCCTATCCTTGCATATAGAAGTCTCAGGAAGTCATAAATCTCTGTAGTAGTACCGACAGTAGATCTAGGGTTCCAACCAGTAGTTTTTTGTTCGATTGAGATCACTGGACTTAGACCTTCTATTTTTTCGACCTCAGGTCTATCCATCTTCCCTAAGAATTGCCTAGCGTATGC